>CAZIHB010000144.1:0-5905 GCA_964538535.1 uncultured Hyphomicrobiales bacterium
CAGGTGGTAGGTGCTAAAATTGTGCTCGAGGGCGTGCTCTTCGAGACAAACAAATCGATAATCACCCCGGCCTCGGATTCCGTTTTGACGCAGGCATACGAGACTCTCGTGGCCTATCCCGCGATGGAAGTGATGATTACAGGCCACACGGACAACGTGGGCAAGCGGGACAAAAACCTGAAGCTCTCGCAGCAGCGCGCGGACGCGGTGAAAGCGTGGCTCGTCAGGAAGGGCATTGATCCGGCAAGGATCACGACCAAAGGGTTTGGCCCGGACAAGCCAATAACGCTGAACGACACTCCCGAAAACAGGGCTAAGAACAGACGCATCGAATTTGAGCGAACTAAATAGCCCGGATTGAATGAAAAATAAAGGCCGCCTTTTGTTCCGAAGAGGCGGCCTTTTACTTGGTGTGGCCGAATTTGGTCGAAAACCGGCCGGCAAGCCAAAGTATTTTTTATCAGCCGGGGGCATTCATCCGGCCGCGCCATGAGGAGGAAGTGCCTGCCGGGGCTCATATCTTTATGAATTTGAATGCTTTCGTGCCGATCACGATAAAATAAACGCCCGGGGCAAGCCCGCCGACGAATATTTTTTCGCTGCAGCGGGTTTCAAACATTTTCAATCCTGCGGATGAATAAACCGATATTTTCATATTTCCCTGACTATCAGTTATGCTTCCTGGAATGATCGAGACGTAGTCCCCGGCAAGCGCCGGCCGGATTATAAATTCTTCCTTGGCCGGATTTTCCTCGATGCCGACGAAGCTGCTCAATCTCGCGCGGAAAATGCCCCCCAGCAGTATGCTGTTGAGCAGTCCGGTGGTGCTTGCATAAACGTAATCACCACAGACAGCCATCGATGTGACGGCCATGTTTTCCAGCCCGTATGACGCGTATATCCAGTACGAACCCGCGTTTGGCGACAGGAAAAGCCCCTTTCCGCCCGATGCGGCAAAAACGTCGTTATCTTTCAAGAAGAAAAATGACGCTATATCAGGAAAATACGGCAAGCCAGTCAGGGCAGCATGCCAGCTGCGGCCGCCGTCAGTAGATGAGAAAACGTTGTAACGATCCGAGATTAAGCAATTATTGCCCCTTGCCGCCGCATAAACACCGCCGAGCGGCAGATGCAGGCCAATATTGGCGGCAGCCCAATTCTCGCCCGCGTCGGAAGATACGTAAACGGTGTCCCCGGCGATGGCATAGAAATTACTGCCCGAGGCAGCAAGAGGCTTAACATATTTTTCCGCAGGGAGCCCGTGATACTTGAATTTCGGATAAATACCAGGAACGGAAGTGACGTAAACTCCGCCCGTACCTTCGAAAATAAAACAATTGCCGCTTGAAATTGCCGAACGCAGCGTCACCGATGAGTCGGAGTTTATTCTTTTCCAGCTGCCGCCTCCATCCGAAGAGAGAAGATAGTCATTATCGACTTTTGCCAGGAGGCAGTTCCCGGCAGTGAGCAATTCATCAACTTCACGCGATTCGAATGCCTTGATTTTCCAGTTCATTCCATCATCAGTGGAGGAATAAATGCCGCCCCCCATACCGGAAATTTCTGCCCCTGCCGCGGCGAAAAGCGTGCTGCCCAGGGATGCAAGGGAATATACCCAGCCGTAATATGTGCCTTTGTGTATTAATGTCCGGGTTGCGCAAAAATCCGATGAAGAATAGAGTGCTCCCCCGGCCCAGAAATAAATAAGGCTGCCATCCGTGGCAACGGAATAATCGTATGTGCTCAGGCTGTCGGAGCGGTTTATCCAGGTTGTACCGTTGTCCGTGGAGACGAAAATACTCGAGTAATTCCAGGCGATAAAATTGCTTCCGGCAGCGCTCAGATTGAAAGCAATTTTTTTTAACTTATCATTATTACCGGCGGTCCAGGTCAGCCCCATGTCGGAAGATATGAATATCTCGTTGCGGCTCCCGCTTGGCAGATCAGCCTCTCCCGTGCCTGCCATGATAATGTCACCGGCCGCGGCTACTACCCTGATCTTTTTATTACCGGGCAGGCCGTTGTTTCGTGCAATCCAGGTGGAGCCGCTATCCGGCGAGAACCAAACGCCGCCATCGGTCAGGGCTATGATTCTGCTGCCGCAGGCACCGACGCCGTATATTTCTTTATCGAGCCCGGCACGGACCTGCCGCCAGGACGATCCGCTGTCTCCGGATATGTAGATGGCTGTCTTTGCCGCGGCTATTGCCATTCCGCCAGCAAATGCCAGGTGCAGTATGTTCGCCGGGGTGCTGCTGATAGTCCAGCTTTTGCCGGTATCGGCTGATATGCAGAGCTGCAGGTCGGCATTCTGCGCGAAAATCCTGCCGCCGGATATGGCTAAAGCATTTTTCAATGAAAGCGATGGAAATCTCTCGGCACATGAAAC
This sequence comes from uncultured Hyphomicrobiales bacterium, assembly GCA_964538535.1. Classification (GTDB taxonomy): domain Bacteria; phylum Bacteroidota; class Ignavibacteria; order Kapaibacteriales; family UBA2268; genus CAZIHB01. The sequence goes on from CAZIHB010000144.1 coordinate 2,390, forward strand.
CCACGCCCTGCCTTTATCGCCGGAAAGCATAAGGCCGGCCGATGTGCCGAGCGCGATAATATCACCGGAAGCGCAAAGGGAATATACATCGGGATCATCGTGCCAGCCGGTTTTTTCCCATTGCGCGAAAGCCGTGCCGCTTATAGAAAGAATAAATAACAATAATGTGATAAACCGTTGCATGAAATCACCTTCAAGCAATTTATCAATGATTCCTGTCAGTTGTCCGGTTCCCCGTACTTCTCAGGGTAGGGAGGCAGCGGCAGCGAGCCGGGTATGCCTGACATCGGGAAATCCTTCCTGAGGGGGTGCAGCGGCTCGCCGGTTACCGGGTCGTTGAAGTCCTCGGGCATATAGAACCGCCGCAGGGACGGATGCCCCTCGAAGACGATGCCGTACATATCGTAAGTCTCGCGTTCGTACCAGTTCGCGCTTTCCCAGACCGGAGTGAGCGATGGGCAGGCCGGGTTCTTTTCATCTGCCGGCACTTTCAGCCTCAGCCTTGTTTTGAATTTGTTCGAGTAAAGAAAGCAAACGACTTCAAACCTGTTTCCACTTGTGAGCAGGTCAATCGCCGTGATGTCCGTGAGCATATCGAAGGAAAGCTCGGGATTGTCCCTGAGCTCGCGTGCCACACCAAGGAGAAACTCACCCGGCAGCGTCACGGAAAGTTGGCCCCTGTGCTCGTTTGCTTCTGCTTCGGGGCAGATCGGCTTAATAAATTCAAGAAGATCGTCTTTATTCAGCTCCATTGCGGCAGTCCTGGTTTACATTATTGCAGTAATTGATTATCTCAACCATATCCGAAATAAAATTATCAAATTTTATAGAATAATAACACAACATTTAATTTGTTGAGCGTTATATTACTCGAATAATTGTAGGATTTATTTGAGGAGTTCCGACGGGAAATGAGCAGAATAATCGAGAAATGTATCCACGACCGTGAAATATCGACAATTATAAAGAAATTTACCATCTTGCTGCTGCTGCTGGCTCCGCTCTATTTCGTGGCGGTGCCCCTGCTCTCGAACGGCAGTTCGAGGCAGGGCCTGCGAAGCCCGGCCGAGGCGATTGAAAACCACCTGACAAGCCTGCAGGAAGACAACATGGATGCTGAACAGGCTGCCAGATCGCTCAATTATTTTGGTTTCAGCACCAGAAAGGGCGCGGATCTGGCCGTTAAGCTGAAAAAAATTATGGACGGAAAGGGACTCTACATGAGGCCCGAGGACTTGCCCGTGGATCCGAATTATTTCGACAGTCTTTCCGGACGCTACCGATACTATCCCTTCAAGTGGCAAAAATGGATATACCTCGAAAAGTACGGGGCCAAATGGCAATACTCCACCGAAACGGTCGGGAAAATCGAAAAAATGTACGAAAAAACTTTTCCCGTGGAACTGAAGCTGATTGGCGACCTTCTGCCCGAGTTTGCTTTCGATAAGGTATTCGGCATCTGCCTCTGGCAATACGCGGGCGTGGTGCTCGTGGCACTTTTCCTTTACCCGATAAACAAGCTTTTCAACTGGTTCTTCGGATTTCTGCTTGTCCGCCTGCTCAGAAGGAAGCAGGATGTGGCGCCGCTCGCGTCGCTCGTCAAGCGCCTGGCCAAGCCGATCAGCCTTCTTATGATCGTTCTTCTCCTGCGGCCGGTCGTGCCTATGTTTCAATTCGACGTCAAGCTCAGCTCAGTGCTGATGACGATACTGAACGCGATGATTCCGCTCTTCCTGACAATCATCGGCGTCCGCGGTGCCGACATGCTGGGCAAAATAATGGAGATGCTTTCCACCAAGCCCAATTCAAAATTCGATGATCATCTTGTGCCAGTGCTGAAGAATTCCATAAAGATAATGATAACCGGCCTGGGTGGAATTTATCTGCTCGAATCGCTGCACATCTCCATCACTCCTTTGCTGGCAGGCGTTTCAATCGGCGGCTTGGCACTGGCGCTGGCCGCCCAGGACACGGTGAAAAATTTCTTCGGCTCAGTGATGATTTTCACCGACCAGCCGTTCAAAGTGGGTGACTGGATTGTATTCGAGGGCAAGGAGGGTTCGGTGGAGCAGGTGGGCATCCGTTCCACGCGCATACGCACATTTTATGACTCAGTCATCACGATTCCGAACGGTAAGCTCGCCGACCTTACGATCGACAACATGGGCAGAAGAAACATGAGGCGTTTCAAGATGGACCTGCGGATCCCGTTCGGCACGGGCACGGCAGCGATAAATGAATTTGCCGCGAAACTGAGGGAGATGGTGATGTCGCACCCCGACACGAAAAAGGATAATTTTCAGGTCAACGTGAGCAACATGACTGATGACTCCGTGATCATGCTCTTTAACGTTTACTTTGCTATCGATAACTGGGACGCGGAATTGCGCGCCCGCCAGGAGCTTATCGGATCCATACTGAAAATAGCGGATGAGATGAATATCAAGTTCGCGCTGCCGCAGCGTGACATTTACCTGCACGGATTAACAAACGGCAAAGTGCCAAAAACTGAGGAGCAGGCATGATGCCTGCTCCCGCCTACTTGTTTTCCTGCATTGAATTTATTTCGGCAGCTGCAGAGGTATTGCCGAGCTGCACTGCCAGCCGGAGGTCCGAGAGGGCTTCCTTTTTCTTGTTAAGCTTCCTGAAGAGTGTTCCGCGCAGGTAATAAGCATCTGCAAATTTCGGATCGGCATTGATGCACTCTCCCAGAATTTTGATAGCGTCGGAATTTCGTCCTTCGCGCTCGCTGACGCGTGCCAAGCCGTATTTGGCCTGCAAATTCGATTTGTCGAGCTTCAGAGCCGCCTCGAACTGCTGCTTCGCCAGCGCGATGCTGTCAATGGACAGGCAGGCATTGCCGAAACCGGTTTTGAATTTTATATTCTCGGGCTGAGCCTTGCAGGCATATTTATAGTGGGCAAGAGCGCCGCCCTTTTTGTTCTGCATCATGTAAACCTCGGCTATGCGGTATAAAACCTGCGGGTTGACCGAGGCCGAAACAAGCGTCTTCTCCAGAAGATACTGCGCGTTGGCATAATTTTTCTTCCTGATCAGCTCCTCGGCGATGTTTTTGCACGTGAAAACATCAGGCAGAATGAGCGAAAAATGGGAATAATTCCTGCCGAGAGACTTGGGCAATTCATCAAATGATTCAAATAATCCAAACGACGCGAAATCTTCTTTTGAAAGGGGGACAGAATCACTTACAGCTTTTTCAGGCACAATCAGGAACAGATCGTTGCCATGCCTTCTTACGGCGCGGATAGCAACGCCATGCTCGAACTCGTAAATTACAGGGATAATGTCGAAGTATTGAATAATATCTGAAAATACGATGCCGGCTGTTTTTAAATTTAGGCATGAATCCGAAATTGAGCGGCTAAGCAGCACATCGTCCGCAGAACCCGTGAATTTGAATTTTTTCCAGACAGCTTTGGATATTTCCCGCCACAGCCCGGCAATTTCATGGTCGGAAGCCACGGTGTCTATCCCTTTCCCCAGTATGCTTTTGAC
>CAZIHB010000145.1:0-5880 GCA_964538535.1 uncultured Hyphomicrobiales bacterium
ACGCAAAGAGAATATATTTCTCGAATAAATAAAGTAATTCAATATATCAACGAGAATCTCGGCGAAGATTTTTCGCTCGAGCAGCTCGCGGAAGTGGCCTGCTTCTCGCCATTCCATTTCCACAGGATCTTCAGCTCGTTCATCGGCGAGACTCCGGGAGAATTCGTCAAGCGCCTCCGCCTTGAAAAGGCTGCCACCCTGCTTTTGCTCGATCAAACACAAAAGGTTGCGGATATTGCATACTCGACGGGTTTTACTTCGCAGGCCGTTTTCGCGAGGGCTTTCAAGTCCCGATTCGGGGTGAGCGCCACCGAGTGGCGCACCGGGCAGCACGTGGCATCGGCGAAACCCGGCAATTCGGGCGTGAACGTCAGCGCGGGCGTGCAGAATTCAGCGGCGGGGAATAACTATTTCACGTACGTGGAAAGTTATTCTTCAGATTACCCCGCTGCTTCAAAATTTCTGAAGATTGAAGTCAGGAACCTTCCACCCCTCGAGATTGCTTATGTCGCCGTGCTGAAAGGATACAAATCCGAATCCATCCGCAGGGCATACGAAAAACTATGCGGCTGGGCAGGGCCCCGGGGCCTGCTCAACGAAAGCACCATGTTCATCGGCATCGGCTGGGACGACCCCGAAATAACGGATGAGGACAAATGCAGGTACTACACAGCCATCAGCGTGCCCGGCAGCACCGCGGCCGCCGGCGAGATCGGCCGGATGAGACTGGCAGGCGGCAACTACGCTGTCGCGAGATTCGAGGGCCAGAAGGAAGAAATTACCCTGGCATACAAGGAAATGTTCGCAGGCTGGCTGCCGCTTAACGGCTACGTACCCGACGACGGCCCCGCCTACGAGGTTTATTACGGCAATCCCGACGACAACCCCGGGGGCAGGTTCATACTCGATCTTTGCGTGCCTGTCAGAAGCGTCAATGTTTGAGAATGTTATTGATATAAGAGCCTCGCGGGCATAGAAAAATATGATAATGCATCGACTTTTTTGATAATTTTGCATTGCTTTCACAATTATTAATAATTGACCTAAACAAGGAGCAAAAATATGTTCGGCAAAATGAAGAACTACCTTGCCACCGAGCTTCAATCACTTGAGGATCAAAAGCTTTATAAACACGAGAGAATTATCGAGAGCCCCCAGGCGGCCGAGATTACCGTTAAAGGGAAAAAAGTATTGAATTTCTGCGCCAACAACTATCTTGGCCTGTCATCGCACCCCGAGCTGATCAAAGCCGCTCACGAGGAAATTGATCACCGCGGTTTCGGCCTCTCGTCGGTCAGGTTCATCTGCGGCACCCAGGACATCCACAAACAGCTTGAAAAGAAGGTTGCCGATTTCCTCGGAATGGACGAGTCGATTCTTTTCTGCTCTTGCTTCGATGCTAACGGCGCAGTCTTCGAGCCGCTCTTCGGCGCTCAGGATGCTATAATCACCGACGCTCTCAACCACGCTTCAATCATCGACGGCGTGCGCCTTGCCAAGGCTCAGCGCTGGGTTTACAAACACAGCGACATGCGCGACATCGAGGAAGAAGATCCCTCGACAGGTAAGGTGCTCAAGGGCCTTGAGCGCTGCCTGAAAGAAGCAGACGAGAAGGGCTGCAGGTTCAAAGTGATCGCCACTGACGGCGTTTTCTCGATGGATGGCGACATTGCCAATTTGAACGGAATCTGCGACCTGGCCGAAAAATATGACGCGCTCGTCATGGTTGACGAAAGCCATTCCTCCGGATTCATGGGCAAGACCGGCCGCGGCACTCACGAGCTGAAAGGCGTCATGGGCAGGATCGACATCATTACGACAACATTCGGAAAGGCTCTCGGCGGAGCTTCGGGCGGCTGCATTGCAGGCCACAAGGAAGTGATCGACTGGATGAGAAACAAGGCCCGCCCGTACCTCTTCTCCAATACTCTGGCTCCATCGGTTGTCGGCGCAACCATGAAGTGCCTCGACATCCTGACGGCCTCAACCGAGCTTCGCGATAAGCTCGAAGCCAACACGAAAAAATTCCGCAAAGAGATGACTGAAGCCGGCTTCGACATCATCCCCGGCGAGCACCCGATCACGCCTATCATGTTTGGCAAGTATGAGAACTGCTCCGAGCTTGCAGTCAAGTTTGCCGACAGGATGCTCGAAGAGGGTGTTTATGTCACTGCTTTCTCGTTCCCGGTCGTCCCAAGGGGCAAGGACAGGATCCGCGTTCAGATTTCGGCTGCTCACTCGACGGAGCATCTTGACACGGCTATCGCCGCCTTCAAAAAAGTCGGACGCGAACTCGGCATGATCAAATAATTTCCGATATTTTTCCGGTAATTATCAGAACGGGCGGCCTGCTTCAGCAATGCCGCCCGTTTTTATTTTCTTTTCGGAATCAATTGAACTGGCCGCGAGGGCCGGTTTCAACAAAAAACCGTTCTATTTCGACAGCCTTACCGTCTCCTGCATGGTCTTGCATTCATTGTAGGTGAAGCTGAACGTGTTATCGGCATATCCCTCCCGGGAAACAACAATTTTATATGTTTTCGGCGCGCAAATGCCTTCTTTCGTGAACCATCCTTCCCCGTTCGATTTGCCGTCATATTTCACGTCGTCGCCGACATATACCTTAACCGTAGCGTTTTCAATCGCTTTTTCCGTTTCCTTGTCGATGATCTTCAGCTTCAGAACGCCGGTGCAGCACTCGCCTTTCAGCTCGATTTTCTTCTCGTGCGTGAGGTTGTCATGGCAATGAATTTCAACTGCATACTCGAGCTCTTTATATCCGTCTTTATTGATCGATACGGCATAAGTGCCCTCGCATATTTCCCCGAATTTCACTGCACCGTTATCGTCGGCATATACTTCACGCAGCTTTGTGCCATTCTGCCACAGCCTCACCACGGCTCCTTTCATTTTCTCGCCGTTGGCGTTCCTCACAAGCACGTTCAGTATCCCATCGCAGCAGGGCTTCTTTTCCATGAGTTTAGTGATCTCGAGGTTGTCGTTGCAAGCCACTTTCTGCTCGAATTCTACCACCTTGTACCCCTCGCGGGCTATTCTCAGGTTGTACTCTCCCTCGCATAGGCCGGTGAATATAACGTATTCGCCTTCCTGCCTGATCGTCGTCAGGGTCTGGCTGCCCTTGCGAAGCGCCACTTCGCAATTCTTCAGGATTTCGCCCGTTTCGGCATCCTTCATCCAAAGCTTTATCACGCCGTTGCAGCAGTTCCTGGCCATTTGCTTTGTTATCTCGAGGTTATCATCGCATTTTATCGTAAATGTAAATTCCATCGATTTGTATCCTTCGCGTGAAGCATCAATCTGGTAAGTGCCCTCGCAAAGCTCCTTGAGCAGGAAATACTCTCCTTCCTGATTGTATTGAGCTATCTGCTTGCCATCTTTCCTCAGAATTATCGTACAATTCTTAAGGATTTCCTGATTGGCTTCGTTCTTTAGCCAAATTTTGGCAATACCGTTGCAGCAGGGCTTCTTTTCCATGAGCTTCGTGATCTCGAGGTTGTCGTTGCAAGCCACTTTCTGCTCGAATTCTACCACCTTGTACCCCTCGCGGGCTATTCTCAGGTTGTACTCTCCCTCGCATAGGCCGGTGAATATAACGTATTCGCCTTCCTGCCTGATCGTCGTCAGGGTCTGGCTGCCCTTGCGAAGCGCCACTTCGCAATTCTTCAGGATTTCGCCCGTTTCGGCATCCTTCATCCAAAGCTTGATCACGCCGTTGCAGCATGGTTTGTATAGTGTTTTTTCCCTGGTTATTGTCTGGTTGCAGCCGAAATTTTCACCCCAGCTCACCTCGTTGTATCCCTCTGCCATCAGAACGATCCTGTATTCTCCCTTGCAGATTTCTTTGATCTCGACGTAGCCGTCTTCGTTTGCCTTGGCTTCGCGGATCACGTTATCGTGCTGGTACATTTTTACGTAAGCGTAAGGCACGGGTTTGCCGAGGCTGTCCTGCACTTTCAGTTTCAGGACGCCGTTGCAGCACGAGTCCTGCTGCTGCAGGCTTTCCATTTTAAACGTGATGCTTGTTGGTTCGCAGCTCTTAATGCTCAGGTTTTCCTCGATGGTTTTATATCCTTCGCGAGCCACTCTCACCCAATAGTCTCCGAGGGCAAGGTTCTTGTATGTCAATAATCCATCGGCATTTGTCCTTTCCTTCCTGATGATTTTCTGAGATAGCACCAACCTCACTTCAGCGCCTTTTATTCCTGCCTCACTTGATTTATCAACCACGGAGACACTCAGCAGACCGCAGGAACCATCCTCGATGATCATCCTTACTACGTGCCTGCCCGATTCGCCCGGCAGCTCCATCAGCTTCGTCAGTGGTTCACTCAGCACGTCGTAATCGGGATGGCAAAATCTTACTTCGATTTTGTCCTTGTTCTCCGGCAGCCCGCTCAACGAGAACGACCCGTCATTCTTCGTGACGTCGCTGAAAATAACGGAATCAGACGAGTTCACCACTTCGACCAGCGCCCCTTCGACAGGTTTGCTGTCGTTGGCCACCAGCTTGCCCGATACTTCTGCCGTGGCAACGGGAGCATTTGAATTTTCACAGGCTGCAAATATGAAAAGCGATATGAAAAACAGCAGTGAAAACAGCGTAGATAAATAGTACTTATTTTTCATAAACTCCTCCAACGTATATACTTTTTTTCCAAAACATTTTACAATAAACAAACAAACGGTAAAAAGATTACATTAATTATTTTTAAGTCTGTAAGTTGCTTTAATATAGCTATTTACAGAACAGGAAAATTTTTCGCTATTATCCGGTTTTTCTTTCCTTCATCTCTTTCGCTATGCCAGGCAAATTTGATTGATTCAAAAAAATATTGCAATTTGCAGCATTATTATTTTCAACAGGATGGTTGAGCAATGAAGAAGTTCTTTTTACTTGCATTTTGCACGATGTTCGCGATCTTTATAACATCATGCGAGGAAAACACCACGGATCCAGACGCAGTTGAAATGAACATGGATAAACTTTCCGTTACTCCCGGTTTCTCCTGGCTATATCCAAAGGCCGATGAATATGGGCCGGATTCAATTTTCACCAAAAACATCGCGGAAAAATTCAGCACTGACTACAGCTTCGTTATGTTCGCAAAGGGTGAATGCTCCTGCTCGACCAACAGGAAATATATAGCTGAAATGCTTAAGATCTTCAGGGTGTGCGGCATACCGGAGAGCAAGTACGAGTTTTTCAACATGAGCACGAGCAAATCCAAGACGCCTTTTGATACTATCCTCAAGATAAACAGCCTCCCCGCAATTTTCGTTATGAAGAACGGCAAGCCGGTATTCTCGATCATGGACACTGCCGGCACAACAAGATATCAGACGAAAGACTCTATCATGCTCGAGGAGATATTGCTCGAGGCACTCGGCAAATGATGCTCATCTTTGGAAATTCGCGGCCTGAAAGAACGCACGGTCTTTCGCGGCTGAGCTTCTCCGGAGTGAAGAGCAGTAAATTTATTGATCATCGCGTGAAACTATGAAACCCAGAATAAAAATTTTCTTTACTGATTTTTGGCCTGTCTTCGAAATTGAGAACAACTACTTCCTCTCTCTTCTCTCGGAAAAGTATGACGTGGAAATCTGCGAGCACAACCCGGATTTCCTGTTTTTTTCCGTGTTCGGCACCAGGCATTTAAGGTATAACTGCGTCAAAATCTTCTTCACCGGGGAAAATGTCCGCCCCGATTATTCGCTTTGCGACTACTCGTTCACCTTCGATTACCCGGTGACCGAAAAAAACTACAGGCTGCCGCTCTACCCAATTTTCGGGGACATTGACAGTCTGCTTGCGCCAAGGCGCGATCCGGAGGAAATTTTGCGCGGAAAGACGGGCTTCTG
>CAZIHB010000146.1:0-5835 GCA_964538535.1 uncultured Hyphomicrobiales bacterium
CCCTGTGTTTTCAAGAATCTTAATAAAGTTCCTGCAGAACTGAATTTAACTCTCAGGGGAGCAGATCATTATGATTTTGATATAATTCCCTCCGGAAAAGTACTTGTTATGCCGGATTCCTGCCTTTCAATAACCGTAAAATTCAAGCCCTCCGGACTCGGCGATAAGTACGCTTTTATTTCTTTATTCATGACAGACCCCTGCGGAAAGCAGACGATTGACATTGTCGGCACCGGTGTTCAGGATATTCTTTCTGTTGTCGCCGAGGACGTCGATTGGGGAGACAAGAGAATTAACGCCGAGTATCCCGGTACTCTGAAAATATCAAACAACTCTACACTCAAGACAGTTATCAAGAATATCAGTTTTAAGAATCCGCTTGACGGCGACGAGTTCAGAATAGATTATAAACCCGGGGATATACCTCTCGAGCCCGGAGCGGATATCACGCTGCCTGTATATTTCAAGCCGATCCGCGAGAAGATGTACAGCAACATAGTTGATATCCAGGTAGAATCATTGAATCAGCCGGTGACATCCATTTTCACCGGGAACGGTATTCTGCCGAAACTCGAAACAGAATGGATCTGCGGTGATCCTGTCGAGGAAGGAATGACGGGTTCCGCTACATTATTACTGAGAAACCCGAGCACATCAGCAAAACTAAATATTCAGAATGTCAATTTCGCCGGCCATGGCACTTTTGCTTTTTCTGATCCCGCTTCATCCCTGTTGATCGATAAAAATTCGGACATGACGCTGAACGTCAGATACATTCAATCAGGCGCCGGTAAAATAGAAGACAGCCTTATTATCATCGCTGACGATTATGACGGAAGTTATGCCGGCGGAGAATGGAAAACAACCGAGCTGCCTGTCGAATGCGGTGGAAAGGGAATCGAGTTCAACAACGTGGATTTCGGCACTCGTCTGATCTGCGATACTGCACGCACGACTATTAAGGTCAGCAACACAGGGGCAAGCAGGGATTTGATAATTTATTCTTCCAGGCTGTCCCTATCCGGGCCAAATCCTGAAGCATTTATCGTTGATGTTACTTCGGACATAACCATACCCAAGGGCGAAAGCCGTGAAATCCCTGTTTTGTTCAAACCGACCAATACCGGCTACCATGAAGCAACACTGACAATCGGCAACTCATTCAACATCCCGTTATCACTGAAGCTTGTTGGTTTTGGTGCTGAGATTGTGCCAACAATTTCGCCTGCCGACATTCATCTTGAACCGGGGCAAAAGATTAAGTTAAGCGTTAACGCCAAGATTCCGGAACTGCAGAATAAATCTGTGAACGAGCTGACTGTGAAACTTCAGTTCGACCCGATGCTATCCTGGTTCGATATTTCATCGTTCAAGAGCAACCTGCCGAACTGGACATGGCAAAGGCCGGTTGATGCCATTGATGGAGAAATTACATTCAACGGCGCCGGTGCTTTGAGCACACCGTTCGATGGTGAACTTTTCAGCTTGAAAACCACCACATTGCTTGCTGATAAAAAAAATGCACAACTAAAGATCGAACTGCCATATGCCTGCGTTTCGAAGAACTTCGATGTAGGCCAGGTAGAATTAATTAATGTCTGCTTCTACGAGGGCCGTTATGTTCTCATCAATCCCGAAAAATTCAACTTGTTGCCGCCTGTTGTGAATCCCGTAAGCAATAAGCTGAAATTTGATTTCGGTGTGGGGCTGGATGTTCCCGTTAATATTTCTCTTTATAATTCCACGGGCAGACTGGTCAGAGTGTTGATTAATACCAACATGAAACCCGGCGCATACACAATCGATGAAAACGTTTCGGATCTCGGAGCCGGAATGTACATGATAAAAATGACTTCCGGCCCCTACAGCTCGACGAGAATAATTATGATAATAAAATAGCTACATTACGAATTTCAATGATTCAATAAGGCCTGAAGCGGTCAGGCCGGTTTCGGAGTATCGCTCGGAAAAATAATCCCCAGCGGAAGCATGAATAAACGCCCCAAGAGCTGCAGCCTCGAGGGGCTTTTTCTTCTGGGCGCACAGGGTGGCAATAATCCCTGTCAAAACGTCTCCGCTGCCGGCAGTCGCCATGCCGGGATTGCCGTTCAGATTCAAATACGTGCTTTCTCCGTCAGTAATAATTGTGGGAGTATGCTTCAGCAGAATGATGCAATTAAGCTTTTTCGCCCAATCCTTAGCGAACTGCAAAGCGTCGGCCGCGATTACTTCCCTTTTTTCCCCTGTCAATAGAGCCATTTCTCCGATATGAGGAGTAAGTATCACATTTTTGCTCAGGCTGTCCTCTGCCACGATTGCTTTAAGGCCATCAGCGTCAATAACTACAGGAATTGACACCGGCAGCTTGAAAATTATTTCTCTCATTGCCTGCAACGTGTTCGGATTGCTCCCGATCCCCGAGCCAATCGCGATAGAATCGCATTTCGAGATCAGATTCATCGCGTTTTCGATGAATTCGATGCCGTATTCGAGCCCGCCCCTGTTCAAATTTACATGTGGAATTACTTCAGGAAACAGGGCAGGGTGAAGTTTCGACGTAAGCAGGTGGACAAGCCCGGCCCCGGCAGAAATTGCCGAATTGGCGCAGAGAGCCCCGGCTCCGGGATAGAAATAGGATCCGGCGATCAATGCAACTTTTCCGTAATCAAACTTGCTCGTTTTCCGCTTACGTCGCGGCATCAATACCTGCATATCCGTGCTTTCGATCGCGAATGTCCTTGAAGCACCTTTAAGTATAAAAGCCGGTGCACCGAGCTCAGCCTCGCATATCTCACCGCATACCTCGGGGCCATCGTTGATTAACATGCCCGTTTTTGTTGCAAACATTGTGACGGTATGGTCAGGAAGGAAGCAAGCGTCGGGAGCCACTCCCGTAAGCGAATGTAGACCGGTGGGAACATCGATTGCGAGCTTGACGGCATCGATTGAGTTCATGAGCTTCAAAAGAGGAACCACAAGCCCGTGCAAATTTTCGGAGCCTCCGACCCCAATCAGAGCATCGATCACAATATCGAAATCCACGTTAATTAGAACAAAATCTTCTTCTTCGCTGATTTTAACCATGTTTATACCGATGCAGGATGCTGATTCAAAATTTGTGAAGGTTTCGCGCGACATTTTTTCGGTGTCGCCGATGTAATATATCGTGACATCGCAGTGTTCGCAAAGATGGCGGGCAAGCGCGAACCCGTCACCACCGTTGTTGCCGCTCCCGCAGAATATTGCAATTTTCGGAGCAGCCCCGCTTACGATGAGATCTTTTCTGATAAAGTCAGCAGCCGATCGCGCAGCATTTTCCATGAGGATAATAGACGGGATATTCAATTTTTCTATGGCAGTCGAGTCGCATAATCTCATTTCCTGTGGCGTCAGTATATACTTCATGTTCTTCCCGAATAATAAATCAAACAGATAACCATCAAGGCTAAAAATACATTTTTTCCGTGAAAAATAGAAATATGGAGGCAATATGATAAATATTATTTGTATTAATAATTAAATTACTATATTAGCGATTATTGAATATTAAGTTCATCAGGAAATCCACACATGAAAAAGTTTATCGTGGTTCTATTTATGGCCTGCAGCTCCTTATGCTTTGCTCAAAGCATGAAATTGTTTGATATTGATCAATCACAATTCCCGCTGATAAAGGCCAAGTGTTATGCTTTCGATGAAAATGGAAACTCGGTTACGGATCTTTCTGCCGCTGATTTAAAGCTGACAGAAAACGGCATCGAAAGAAAAATCATCGACATCACTTGTCCGCCGAAGCTGCCTTCAGTGCCGGTCTCGATGGCCCTTAGCGTTGATATATCAGGTTCGATGACTTATTCGAATGATGGGGTGGCGCCGGTTGAACTTGGTAAGAAAACAGCGACTAAGATTGTGGAGCTGATCTCGCAGAAGCAATCCGAATTCGCTTTGCAATCCTGCACGGATATTGCATTATTTTTACAGGATTTCACGGTTAACCGTAATAAAATTTATGATTTGGTTTCAGAACTCAAAGCCGGCGGGGACAACGATTTTAACGAGCAGCTGCTGAATCCCAAAACCGGTATTCTGAATATAGCCAAAACCGGGAAATATAAGAGAGTGGCCGTGCTCTATACGGACGCGTGGTGGAATCCGCTCACCCGGAACGAACTCCAAGCATGTATAGACACTTGCAACAAATATGATATAACTTTCTTTGCTGTGATTTATTCACGTCCGGAAGCAGAACCAAACGGTATTAAACAATCTTTAAACAGTATCGCAATCGCAACGGGCGGCTACATGTTTGATGGGGTGACGTCGCAGGAAGCTGCAGAGGAAATAGCATATCAGATGAAAGCTACATCTCAAAGCAATCTTCCCTGCGAATTATCATGGGAGACCTCTTCAATCTGTGATTCCCTGAGCACTTTGATAAGAATCGATAATATCAGGAATAAGTCATTTGCAACGACAAGTATCTTGTACCCGAAGGACAAAATATCAATGCTTTCAGTAGTTCCGCCAAGCGTAAAGTTTGTCAACACTCCTCTCGGCAAATCAAAGGACACCACGATACGTGTTCGGGCCGTTAATGCAGATTATGTGGTTACGAATATAAAATTCACCAACTCCTGTTTCACGATCGAGCCGAAATCATTCAGCCTGAAGCAGAATGGCTTTATCGACCTTAAGCTTACATATACGCCAATCGACAGCGATTATGTCTGGACAGAATTCGATTTCGAAACAGACAAATGCCCTGCCATGTTTGACGCATCAGGCTTTTTCACTTCAAGCAGATACAGCAAAAACAACTTGAAACTCGACTACCCGAATGGCGGTGAGGTGTTTGTGGCAGGCAGCGAAAGCGAGATTCGCTGGAGCGGCATTCCAAAGAGCGAGGTAGTGAAATTGCAATACAGCACCGACAATGGCAATAATTGGAATACAATCTCGGACGAGGCAACAGGAGGATCCCAAAAATGGAAGCTCCCTTCCGTTGAAAGCAACAAATGCCTTGCAATGGTTAGCTCAGGCAGTGACCAGACACAAAGTAACAAGTGGGAACAACTTTTTATACTTAAGGGGCATGAAGGGATTGTAACGTCCGTTAAATGGGATCCAAAAGAAAAATATGTCGGATCCGCCGGGGAAGATGGCAGAGTCATAATTTGGGATGCAGGCTCGGGAAATCAAAAATATTCCCTGATGCATAATAAACCCGTGAGCGAAGTAAACTGGAGCACTGACGGTAAGTTCTTTGTCACGTCTTCAAAAGGAGATTCAGTAAAAATATGGAATACAGCAGACGGAAGCCTCTTTCACACCATAAATGAAGTGTCGCAGCTTGCCAAATGGAGCAAAGACAATAAATATATAGCGTTCTCAGGCTTTTTGAACGTGGATGTAAATAGAAGCGATGACTTTTCGCTTGTATCACGATGCAACGAGGAGCAGCTCGTAAACATGTTTGATTTCAGCCCAAACGGAAAATTCGTTGCTGTAGCTCTGTGGGGAAGCCAGGTGAACATACATGATGCAGCGACAGGCTCAAAGCTCAGAACCGTAACAGGGCATAATTACTTTAATAATTTTGTAAAGTGGAGCAGGGATAGCGAGCATTTCGTTACCGTGAACGAGAGCGGGACACCTGAAATATGGAGCATGAACACGAATTCGTATGTTCAGTTGTGGGCAGGCCAAAATGTGCTTGATGCTTTTTGGAGCCCGATTGATAATAAAATTGCAATGATCGGAAATTCCAGCCTGATTACAGTAAGTGATGCTGTATCCGGCAACAATTTGAAAACATTCGACAATAGTTCCAATCAG
>CAZIHB010000147.1:0-5765 GCA_964538535.1 uncultured Hyphomicrobiales bacterium
TTCGGGTTGTCGGCGAATGCAGTGAAGGGTACATTGCTATCCGAGAGTATAGTGATTTTTAATTCCTCGGCATTATAAACAGCCTTGTAAGGATAATTCTTCACCCCGGCTGATTCTATTAGTTCCGCAGCTGAATAATATTGAGCCATGCCGCTCTTGCCACTGTTCGAAAAGGCATTTATTCTGCCTGGCGCCACACCGTTTTCTTTCTTTCCCATGCCGTCAGCAGGCTGCACACAGAAAAATAATCTCTTTCCGTCCGATGTCCATCTTAGCTCATTTTCCGGCACAATAGAAAAATTTCGCGGGATGCTGTATTCATCGGCCAGAACACGTGGCCCGCCACTGCGCTTATGACACGAAAAAACGGATGACTTCCCAAGCTCGCCGCTTTCCGTTGTTTCAGTCATTACGAAAGCAATTATCTTTTCGCGATAATTAAGAGCAAGATTCGAGATCAGGGTATTTTCCCTTGCGAAAACTTTCTCCTTATCGATTTTTTTCTTTGATAAATCTATCGAGTATATGCCGTCTTTTTTCCCGTCGGCTGTATTAATGGAAAAATAGAGCGCGTTACTGCTTGTATCAAGGACAAAGTCACAAACATCCTCAATCTCCGTTTCAACTCCGGACGGGAGGTTTCGCAGAGTAATTGTTCCGATAATTTTTTTCTTGATGTTCCCCAGCGCTGGATATTTTCCAATAATCATCCATTTTGAATCCGAGGTGAAATTAAAATACTGTACATTCCCCTTTTCGGAAATTTTCCCGTCCTTAGTGCCGAGCAAAAGCAGATTCTGAGGCTGCTTTTCGCCCTGTTTTTTAATGTATCCTGCAAACCAGGCGCCATCGGGAGAAAAGCCGAATGCAGATGTTTCTTTGATAACAAATTTGCTGTTCGTATCCCTTGGCATGGTAATAACTGTTTCTCCGCTGCCCTCGGCAGTTATGTCAGTATAAGCGAACCATTTGCCATTGGCGCTGATTGAGCATTCGGTCACGGCCTTGATTTTCTTTGCATCTTCGAACGTCAAAGGCATTTTGCCGCCTGCACGGGCCAAAACGGGATTGCAGAAGCACAGTGCACATAGTGCCATCAAAGCGTTGAATATATTCCGCATAATCGATTTCTCAAAAAATATAATTTTAATCAAGCCCAAATACAGCCATCAACTTAATTATTTTTGTACTTATGAACAACATATTAAGTTCCCAAATGCTGATTTTTGGGCGATAATGTCATTCCATGCCTGGAATTACTTCCCTTCAGCACTGTCAGCATGCTGAAGAAAATCATAATCAGCGATAAAAGCACGATTGCACCTCCCCAGAACCAATAAGGCAGGAACAGGTTATCAGCAATCACGGCAGTGTCCGAATGGTAAGTATCCCCCCCGACGGTGCCGCCCGGTGAAAAAATATACCCGAGGCTGAGATAGAGGCTGAGGTACGACTGCACTCCGAGGAATTGAAGTGTCAGTGCCTTGAACGAGTCTCCCGCTTTTGCCGAAATAATGAATATCACGATGGCAAATAGAACAATAACCATGATGCCAAACCAAGTCCTGACCCAAAGCAGGGTGGAAAGCACGAGCATGAGTGCGAAAATGTTAAGTACGATTCTTGTGCTTTTCGGATGCCGGGAAACGGAAATGAAAACCGCTCCCGCAACGGTCGGCCCCAGCAGCCCTGCCGCCGCAATTAACGCCCTCCCCGGAGCTCCGAGAATAATATTGCCGCTAAAAAACGCCACCCCCGAACCGTCAGAGTTAATCTCGAGCTTGTTGAAATCAGCTCCAAGGATCAGCGCTGTCAGCCCGTGAGCCATCTCGTGGAACCACGTGCCAAGGATAGTGAACGGATACAATGCCAATCTGCCGTAAGGCACGAAATTCCATAATATCAGCGTCAGCAGAATAAAAGCTGAAAGGCAAAGAGTGCGTTTTGTTGTGTTTTCCATGTCATAGCTATATTAATTCAGTCAATATTCTTTGCTTAAAATTCAAATATACAAATTAATACTGGTATTTTCTTATCGAATTAATCCATAACTTTACAATATTTTGATTTGCATAGTATTTTGGATAAGTAGCATTGAAACAATTCGATCTGATTTCGAGCTATTCTCCTGCCGGAGATCAACCGGCGGCCATCGATGAGCTCACGGAGGGAATCACCCGGGGTGACAAGTATCAAACTTTGCTCGGTGTTACAGGTTCCGGGAAAACATTCACCATTTCGAACGTTATTGCACGCACCCAACGCCCAACCCTGGTGATTTCTCATAATAAAACCCTCGCCGCTCAGCTCTATGGAGAGTTCAGAAATTTTTTCCCAAATAATTCCGTCGAATACTTCATCTCTTACTATGACTATTATCAGCCTGAAGCATATATACCGACTACCGACACTTATATTGAGAAAGATTTCAGCATAAATGATGAAATTGACAGGCTGCGCCTGAAGGCCACGAGCTCCATCGTCGATGGAAAGCGGGACATTATCATCGTCGCCTCCGTCAGCTGCATTTACTCAATCGGCAGGAAAGAAGATTTTCTCGAAAGCCTCTACCCCATCAGTGTCGGCATGAAAATCTCGAGAAAGCAGCTGCTCTACAAGCTGGCAGACCTTCACTACGCCCGCAACGATATTGACTTCCATCGCGGCACATTCAGGGTGAGGGGCGACGTTATCGATGTCATCCCGGCATACGAAAACGAGATGGGCGTCAGGATTGAGCTTTTCGGCGATGAAATTGAGAAAATCAGCTTTATCAACGCCTTGACCGGCAAGTCCATCCAACCACTTGATTCACTTGTTCTTTACCCGGCCAAGCTCTTCGTCACGTCCGAGAACCAGCTGGCAAGGGCCATGACGGATATAAAGGACGAATTATACCAACGGCTGAAAGTGCTTCGAGCGGAGGATAAACTTCTCGAAGCTCAAAGGCTGGAGCAAAGAACGCTCTTTGACCTCGAAATGATGAAGGAGGTAGGATACTGCTCGGGAATTGAGAATTATTCAATGCACCTCTCAAACAGATCGTTCGGTGAGCGGCCTCACTGCCTTTTCGACTATTTTCCCGAAGACTACCTGCTTATAATCGACGAGAGCCACGTGACAATACCGCAGCTCAGGGCAATGTATAACGGCGACCGGGCAAGAAAAACCACACTTGTGGATCATGGCTTCCGCCTGCCCTCCGCGCTCGAGAATCGGCCGATGAAGTTCGATGAATTCGAATCGATGGTGAACCAATGCATATTTGTTTCGGCCACTCCCGGCCCATATGAAATGGAAAAATGCGAAGGCGTGTTCGTGGAGCAGGTAATCCGGCCAACGGGGCTTCTCGATCCTGAAATCAGCGTCAGGCCGGTGAAAAATCAAATTGACGACCTCATCCACGAAATCAGAATCCGGGTGAACAAAGGCGACAGAGTGCTTGTCACAACTCTGACAAAAAGAATGGCTGAGGACCTGACGGACTATTTACAAAATCTGCAGATAAAAGTCGGATATATACATTCAGATATTGAATCACTTGCCAGGGTGGAAATAATAAGGAACCTCAGACTCGGTGAAATCGATGTGCTCGTGGGTGTCAATCTGCTGCGCGAAGGGCTCGACCTGCCTGAAGTTTCTCTTGTTGCCGTGCTCGATGCCGATAAGGAAGGCTTCCTGAGGAGCGAGACGTCATTGCTCCAGGTGGCGGGCAGAACGGCAAGGAACGTGGAAGGACTCGTGATCATGTATGCAGACAGGATCACTAACTCGATGCAGAAAGTTATTGATGAAACAAAAAGAAGAAGGCAAGTACAGGAAGAATACAATAAAAAAGAGGGGCTTAACCCCCGAACGGTTTATAAATCACTCGAAGAAATTCTTAACTCAACCTCGGTGGCGGATATTCAGACGCAATACGTCAAGCGGAAGGAAACAATTATCGAGCACAAGCACAAGCGCGGTGACCCCATGGCAGGTTACCTCTCGCCCGTGCAGAGGCAGGAACTGATCGACCAGATGTACGCGGAAATGAAGAATGCAGCCAAGGATCTGGATTTTGAACGTGCCGCCGAGCTAAGAGATGAAATTGCCAGATTGAAAGAACAAATTGACAGGGATAAGCCACAATAAAAATATTTTTTTTGCGACTTACCTACAATTTCTCAAATGATACTAAACTTATAATTTTTCAGGACTGTTTATGCAATCACATGTGAACAAAAACCAGATTGAACCGGGGCTTGAATATCTCGGACTGAGGAACCTCAAAAAAGCCCACTGGAATCATTCCACATCCACGCTCTACGAGCATGCCATACTTCGCGATGAAGCAATGATCTCGCATCTCGGCCCGCTTGTTGTTTCGACAGGTAAAACAACAGGCCGCTCTCCGAACGACAAGTTTATCGTTATGGACGAAACCACCAAGGATACCGTTAACTGGGGTAAAGTAAACGTGCCTATTGATTCTCAGAAATTTGATATTCTCTTCGAGCGCGCAAAGGCTTTCCTGCAGAAACGGGAAATTTACATCCAGGACGCATGGGCGGGATCCGATGACCAATACCGCATACCTATCCGTGTGATTACTCTCTCCGCTTGGCAATCCATCTTTGCAAGAAACATGTTTATTCGCATTACCGACAAAGAAACCCTGAAAAACTTCGTTCCCGGCTTCACTGTGATCGCCCTGCCCGATTTCATCGGAGTGCCCGAACTCGACGGAATAAATTCCGAACGATTCATTATTGTAAATTTCACTAAGAAAATTGTACTCATTGGCGGCACCTATTATGCAGGCGAAATCAAAAAGTCCGTTTTCTCAGTTTTGAATTTCATGCTGCCCCAGAAAGGGGTGCTCGGGATGCACTGCTCGGCCAACATGGGAGCCGCCGGCGACACGGCCCTGCTCTTCGGGCTGTCCGGCACCGGCAAAACGACACTATCTGCAGCGCCGGACCGTGCACTTATCGGCGACGACGAGCATGGGTGGAGCGAATCCGGTATTTTCAATTTCGAGGGCGGCTGCTATGCCAAGGTTATTGCACTGTCGCAGGAATCCGAGCCTGAAATTTTTGCCACAACCAGGAAATTCGGAACAATTCTTGAGAACGTGGTGATTGACACCGACAGCAGAAGGGTTGATCTCGACGATGCTACCTTCACCGAGAACACACGCGCTGCTTATCCGCTCACTCACCTCTCAAACATTGTCCCCGAAGCCAAAGGCGGCCACCCGAAGAATATCATCTTCCTGACTGCCGATGCTTTTGGCGTTCTGCCGCCGATTTCCAAGCTGACTCCCGAACAGGCCATGTATCAGTTTCTGCTCGGATACACCGCTAAAGTGGCAGGAACGGAAGCCGGCGTAACGGAACCGCAAGCCACTTTCAGCACCTGCTTCGGCGCTCCGTTCATGCCGCTTCATCCCAGCAAATACGCCGAACTTCTCGGGCGGAACATTCAGAAATATAATGTCAAATGCTGGCTCGTTAACACCGGTTGGACAGGCGGCCCATATGGCACAGGCCACCGTATTTCCATAAAGCACACCAGAGCCCTGCTCAACGCCGCGCTCGATGGAAAACTTGATGATGTCGATTACGAGATTCATCCCGTGTTCGGGCTTCCAATCCCCAAATCTTGTCCCGGTGTGCCGGCTGAAATTCTTAACCCCAGAAACACATGGCAGGACGGCTCAGCTTATGATAAAAAGGCTAACGAACTTGGATTGAGATTCAAAGAAACATTCAAGCAGTACG
>CAZIHB010000148.1:0-5747 GCA_964538535.1 uncultured Hyphomicrobiales bacterium
GAGGATAAAAGGGACAATAGTAAAAACAACAAAACTAATGATAACGAAGTGAGGGTAAAACGATGAAAAACAGAATCATATATACGATACTTCCGGTATTGATTGCTCTTCAGTTCACCGCTAAGGCTCAAAATTACGAACCGGAATCAATAGTTAACTTTACTCCTGCTGATCAGACTGCAGCAAGCGACAATCACTTCCGCATGGGCTGGCACTGGGGCTGGATAAATACGATGACAGACGCCCTGAGAATGAATCAGTCGCATTGCAAATATTATATAAATATTGGCATAAATAATGCAATATCAGGATATTAAAGCATTCTGCCGGCGCAACGCGCGCGTTATGCGGACAGAGTGCTTTATCCGGGGCGGGAGTGCTGCCCCGGGCCATTAATTCATTACTTTGAGGTTTTTATGAGAAAATTAGTTTGGGTTCTTTCTTTAACACTGGCGCTGGCAGCCGGTGCCTGGGCGCCGGCGCAGGCGCAGCTGGACACGCTGAAGCCGAAGTGGGTGGTGAATAAGTATTTTGAGTATGCTACATTGTCACCTGACGAGAATACTATTCTGGCACGAAGATTGGGAGGCACTGATAACCCCGACACACTGTA
Organism: uncultured Hyphomicrobiales bacterium; assembly: GCA_964538535.1. GTDB lineage: Bacteria > Bacteroidota > Ignavibacteria > Kapaibacteriales > UBA2268 > CAZIHB01. The sequence goes on from CAZIHB010000148.1 coordinate 614, forward strand.
CCTTTTTAATGCTGATAACGGTAACCTGATAAAACAATATACTTACGATGGAAAATACGGGTTTGTATTTTTTTCCCAAGATTCAAAGCAAATAGTATATAATGTAACGAACTACATTATTATACAGAATATTGCTACCGGAATCCTTGATAGCATTAATATTAAGGATTTGCTTGGCTTACCTTCAGATTTCTTTTTCTTTCCTACAGAAAAAGCCGATGAATACGCATTCTTTTACTATTCGGACAGCGCCGGTAAGATGGAAATAGCGAGAATATCATCGGAAAATCGCAAAGTCCTTAGCAAAATAAACATAACTCCGGGAACAATGGGGCCTGAGTTCTGGTTCTCACCTGACTACAAATACATTGCTTTCAACCAGCAGGAAGAGGAAAACGGCAAGTTGTACGAAAAATCATACGTGATATCAACCGACAGCATGAAACTGGTTTACGAATCGGAGAAAGATAACAAGCTGCTTTACATAAATTTCAGTAAGGATAGCAAATATGGTATAAAAAGAGACGGTTGGGATTCAACCGACATTATGGAAATGAAGGATTTTGCCATTTTTAAAAAGATAATCAGGGGAACCGGTTTTTTTACAAAAAGTGGAACTTTGTTGAATCTATTTTCCTATATAGATAAACCAAAGTATCAGATATTTAATTTTTCAACAAATGCTTTAATTGCTGAGTTTACAGCTTCTTACATGCCTGGTGAAGGGCAAAGAGTATTTGTATCTGATTTGAAGAATCAATTCTATTTACTTACGGCGTTAGGCTTAGTCTGTTTTTCCCAGCCGGAGACAGGGATTGAGATGTCTTCTCCCGCCGGTTCCGATGTGAGGTGTGCCCCGAACCCGACAGACAACACGCTGGCCGTGGATTTCAGCTGGCCGGCAGCCGAAGAAGTAAGCCTCGACATTCTGGATAACTCCGGCCGCGTGGTGAAGCATCTTGAGAAAATAACTGCCTCGGAAGCTAAGAACTCGCTCAAAATCGATCTTCAGGGGGTGGCCGCGGGCAGCTACTTCGTGAGGATAAAAGGGACAATAGTAAAAACAACAAAACTAATGATAACGAAGTGAGGGGACAAGAGGAAAAACACCATTATTAATAGTGCGCCATGACCGGGCGAATAAATTAATATATTGATATAAGAATAATTTACAAGCTTAGTCTTGTTATAAATAGGTAAATTGCGGTGTTTGAAAAGGGTATTTAGAATTATAAATGGTATTAATGGATATATTACCTGAATTTAAAAAATTGGGCCTGTCGGATATTATGCTTGACGCATTGAAGGACAAAGGCTTTGAAGTGCCGTCCCCGATACAGGAGCAAACAATTCCTCTTATTCTTGAAAGCAGCACCGACCTGCTTGGCCAAGCCCAGACGGGCACCGGCAAGACAGCTGCCTTTGGCCTTCCGATAATCGATATGATGGACGAGAACCCCGGCCCCGCCCGGGCAATCATACTATCTCCCACCCGTGAGCTTGCCGTGCAGATAGCCGACGAGCTGAACTCGCTGAAGGGCAGGAAGCGCCTTCATATCATTCCTATTTATGGCGGGCAGCCCATCGAGAGGCAAATAGGCAGGCTGAAATCGGGCGTGGACATAATAGTCGGCACTCCCGGGCGAGTGCTCGATCTGCTCCGCCGCGGCGCCATGCAGCTTGGCGCAATTCGCTTCCTGGTGTTCGACGAAGCTGACGAGATGCTCAATCTCGGCTTCAAGGAAGAGGTGGAGGAAATCCTGAAAACGATAAATTGCGAGAAACGCACTTTCATGTTTTGCGCCACGATGCCGAAGGAAATATTATCGCTCGCGAAAAAGTACATGAAGGATTACCGCCTTATAAAGATCGAAAGCGAGCAAATGACCACCAACCTTACGGACCAGATTTATTTCGAGGTGGATGAAACAAACAAATTCGACGCTCTTTGCCGCATCATCGATTACGAGATGGATTTTTACGGCATCGTGTTTTGCCGCACGAAAGTTGACGTGGACAGCGTGACCAACAAGCTTGTCGGCCGCGGCTATGATGCCGAGGTGATTCACGGCGACATATCTCAGGTGCAGCGGGAGAAGGCGCTCAATAAGTTCAAGAGCCGTGAAGTCAACATACTCGTGGCAACGGACGTTGCCGCCCGGGGTATCGACGTGCAGAACCTGACCCACGTAATCAACTACGCCATGCCGCAGGATGCCGAATCATACGTGCACCGGGTGGGCCGGACAGGCCGCGCCGGCAACGAGGGCACGGCTATCACGTTCGTAACTCGCAGGGAAAGCCGGAATCTGCTTTTGATCCAGAAACAGTCAAAGACAGCGATTCGGAAGGGAAAGCTTCCGGGCGTGAAGGATATAATCGAGCTGAAAAAGAAATGGATCAAGGGCGAGGTGTTCGCCACCGCGGAAACCGAGATAGAGGAAACCTACAGAACTTTCGCGCACGACATGCTGCGCGGCTGTGCCGATCCGGAGGAGCTGATGGCTGCCCTGATCAAGTTCACGTTCCACATGGAGCTGGATCCCTCCAACTACAGGGAGATCGGCAGCGCGCCGGCACCGGTGTCCGATCCCGTCAGGCTGTTCATAGCATTGGGGAAAAAGGATGGCATGACGAAACGCTCCCTCGTTGAATTAATAAAGAGCAAGGCAAAGACGAACAGCGGAAAAATCAACGACGTGCAGGTGTTCGATGCATATTCATTCATCACCGTGCCCTTCCGCGAGGCTGAGTTTATTCTTAACGTGTTCAAGAAGGACAACGCGGGCAGGCGCCCGATCATCGAGATGGCCGACAAGAAAAGGAAATGACGCTTTCCGCGGCCGGCTGAAGCCAGATTAATTGAATTATTCAACCGCGGGGGCTTTTAAGCCCCCGCGCGTTTGATACTATTTGAATTTGTAGTGATACGTGCTGCGCAGTATTCCGCGCGAATCGAAGCGCTCCTTAAAGTAAATCAGGTTCATCGAGGGAGTCATCGGGTCTTCGGCCCGGGTGTCCTGCGATACGCCGATATCAACCCACTCGTAGCCGTTCTCGATCGCCCAGCGCACGGTCTCGTGCATGATCAGGTAAACCGGCTTCAGGTGCTCGTATTCATAAAGCAGCATATTATAGAAGCAAAGCACCACTTTGCTGTTCGTCAGGAAAAGCCATGATCCCGCAATCGGAATATCGTCGTAATAAACAAGATACAGCCTCAGATTATCGGGCATCAGCTCCTGAAGTTTCAGCATATCCTCGAGCGAGTGCGTTGGCTTGGCGTCGTGCCTTTTCTTGTTGTCGAGCAGGATACGGTTGAAAGTTTCGTAGTCGAGGGTTTCCCTGATCGTCAGCCTTCCCTCCCTGAAGATTTTATGCAGGGATTTGCGGGCAGTCTTGTCGAAGTAAGCCATGAAATTATCCCCATGCTTCAGGTCGATGGCGTGGGAGATGTAGTGAAGCTCGAAATCGAACTTGCGGTAGAGCATCGCGTACTCCACGTGCTGGGAATAATTCTTTGAATAGACCAGCGGCGGCGGGATGAGATAAACATCCCGGAATCCCTTTACGCGGCAGAATTCGATAAAAGCATCCACGATGCCGAGAGACAGTTCGAAGGAAATATCCCGCGTGACGATCGAGCCATAGCTTGCCCCCACGGGCGACCAGAATTCAGCCCCGCCGTTCTTCAGCCCGCCGGGCAGCACTCCCACGAGCTCATCGCCGCGGAAGAACATCAGATGATAGAAGTCGAACCTGCCCTCGGGGTGATAGTCCAGGAACTGCATCTTGTGGAACATGGTGCCGTTGTTCGATTCGTCCACGAATCTGTCCCATGCCTCCCTCATCGAGGGCTCGTACTCTCTTACTATTATATTTTGCATCGTATTCTCAATCAATTACATAAGAAAATCAAACTGTATCGCCATTGCAGGCACACCCGGCCTGCCCATAATAAAAAGGAAAACTATGAAATAAATCAATAATTAACAAATATATTAAGTCGAGGAGCCCGCCGCCGGGATCTACCCTCTTTCATCGTTATAAAAATACTGCTCCAGCACACCCCTGAAATATCCGGGCTTATTGTCGTTCGCTGTTTCGGAGGATATGCCTTCAAGATGGATTATACTCGTGGCGAGGTACTTCTTGTAGTAATCCACTTTCTTTTTTGTCTTTGGCTGCAGCTCGGAGTAATATTTCTCGAAATGCGCGGCCACCCGCTTGCCCTTCACAACGGGATCGGAGGCACGGCCGAACCATCGGCGCTCCAGAACGTAGCGCACCCACTCCAGGCCGAGATATACGGCTTTGGAAAGGGCCGAGTTCGCGCCGAAATCATAAACCACGCAGTCCATCCCGAGCGCCAGGCACATCAGGAAGTTATGATCAAGTTCCTTAATAATCTCATCGAATTTGTGCCGCTCGCAGTGGCAGGACTGCAGCCTGATGAAGGAAACATCGCCGGGGTCGAGGCCGTATTTTTCAACAGCCTCGATCCCGTTCGTAAGGTTCAGAAATATTTTCTTGCTCATCCGCCTGCTTATTTATTTTTCGTGCTGATTTTAACAATTTTCATCTCTACTTTTTCAAGGGGATTGTCCCGATCGTCGCGCTTCATGTTGACGATGGCATCCACCACGTCCATGCCGTCCAGCACCTGTCCGTAAATCGAGTATTTGCCGTCGAGCCTCGGCACGTCAGCCACGCAGATGAAGAATTGCGAGTTGGCGCTGTTAATATTGTCAGCCTCGCGTGCGGCGGAGAGCACTCCTCTCTTGTGGCTCAGCCTGCTGAATTCCGCGGGCACGTCAGTCTGCGTGGAGTCGCCCTCGCCCCATGTAGTCCTGTCGGGATTGTTTTTTGAATTAGGGTCGCCGCCCTGCACCACGAACCCCGGAATCACGCGGTGGAAGGCTATCCCGTCGAAAAACTTCACGGCCGCGAGGCTGTCGAAGTTGCGCGCGTGGAGCGGTGCCACGTCCGGAAAGAGTTCCAAACGAATTTCTCCGAGCTTTTTCCCGCTCTGTGTGGCAGTAATCAGGTACTGCGGCCGGCCGGCCACGGAAGGAACCGGCGGCTGCCATGCCGCACGCGCTGCGGAAGCCTGCTGAGCTGCGCATTTTCCCGG
>CAZIHB010000149.1:0-5746 GCA_964538535.1 uncultured Hyphomicrobiales bacterium
AACCTGAATCTCCTGAACTGGTCGAGATGCTTCTTCAAATCGGGATTGTCAATATCAATGGCATAGCCGAGCAGGTGATATTCCTTCCCTTCTTCGAAGCAGCTGAGTTCCACCCCGTTAATAAATTCAATGCCGAACTCACTCTCGAGGCTTGCAGCTTCTTCGCAGGCTTGCACGTTGTCATGGTCCGTGATGCTGATCACTGAAAGTCCCGCCTCTTTCACTTTCTCAAAAAGTTCGCGAGTGGAGAGTGCGCCATCCGATAACATTGTATGTAAATGCAAATCCGCGAGTTTATTCATCCCGAATCACCGTTATCCATTCCCGATAAAATCGAGGCTGTCCCATAAAGCCTGCAAATTCGGCAATCGCGCCGCGCAGCGGCATTATTAAACCCGGCAGTCACTGACCGGCTCCACCGGTGCAGCCATTGACCGATCCGGTTCACGTTTGCCATAAATTCAAAGGACTTATGAGACAGCCTCGTCCCACTTTCATTAAGACGATTATGGCTTAATGTTTACTGTAAAATTCTTTAACTTTTTCACAAATTGTCCCGGCTTCGACTACTTCGCGATCGCCTGACTCCCTGTATTTGATCTCGACTTTGCCTTCCTTCAGATTCTTGTTCCCGATAATTACCTGAACAGGAAGCCCGATCAGGTCGGCATCATTGAACTTAATACCGGGCGATTCTTCCCTGTCATCATAGAGAACGTCGAAACCGCAGGCTTTCAGATCTTCGTGTATCCTGTCGGCTGCATCCTTCACTTCAGGGAATTTTGCTGAATTCAATGACAGGACATGTACGTCGAACGGACTTAAGGGTGCTTTCCAAATTATGCCCTTGTCATCAAAGTGCTGCTCGATAAAGCAGGCCAGCACTCTTTCAACCCCGATTCCATAGCTGCCCATGATGATCGGCTGTTCTTTGCCTTCCGAGTCGAGGAAGTTCGCTCCGAGTGCCGCTGAATACTTTGTTCCGAGCTTGAAAATGTGGCCAAGCTCGATAGCTTTCACAACACGCAGCGGCTCCCCGCTGATCGGGCACGGCTCGCCGGCCTGCACTGTGCGCAGATCGTAGAATTCCTCAATCCGGCAATCCCTGGCGAAATCAATATTCTTCAGGTGATACCCGTCCTCGTTGGCCCCGCTCACAAGGCCGTTCGCATCCTTAAGCAGGTTGTCGCATATCACTCTGATATTTGTTTTCAGTCCTATCGGGCCGATAGATCCATGATCGGCACCTGTATATTCAATCAATTCTTCATTTGTGGCGGGACGCAGGTTATTTGTTTTCAGCACTGCCTCGAGTTTTGTTTCGTTCAGCTCGTCATTGCCGCGCATCAAAATCAGAATAGGCTTGTCGTCGTAAATATAGATAACAGATTTTGCACAGCGCTCCTCGGGCAGTCCGTACTGTTCTATCAGGTCGTCGATAGTTTTAGCGGTCGGTGTGGCAAATTTCTCTATCGCGTCGTTATTGTCGATCCGGCCGACGGGCTTTATTCCGGATGTTGCCACCTCTATGTTGGCAGCATATCCCGAGGCATCGCAGATAGCGCACGTGTCCTCGCCTGAATCCGATTCCACCATGAATTCCTGGCTCTGGCGGCCGCCCATAGCGCCGCTTGATGCACCCACGACAAAGAACTTGATGTTGCAGCGGTTGAATATGCGGCAGTACGCCTCGTAATGCTTTTCATAGCTGTTGTCGAGCCCTTCCCAAGAAGAATTAAGGGAATAGGCGTCCTTCATGATGAACTGCCTGCCGCGCATCACACCTGATTTCGGCCTGGGCTCGTTCCTGAATTTTGTCTGTATCTGATACCATATCTGAGGCATATCCCTGTAGGAGTGAATATGCTGGCGTGCATGGAATGTTATTATCTCCTCGTGTGTCGGGGCAAGAACAAGGCCATCGCGATTTTTTATATGAAACATCACGTCGCCCATTGCCTCCACCCTGCCTGTTTCCTCCCAGATCTCAATCGGATTCAGCGCCGGCAATAGAAATTCCTGGGCGCCTATGGCATCCATTTCCTCTCTGAGAATTTCAATTACTTTCTTCAACGATTTTTGTCCGGCCGGCAAAAAGGAGAATACTCCTGAAGCTAATTGGCGTACTAATCCTGCTCTTAACATCAACTTGTGCGAAGGAATCTGAGCGTCCGCCGGTACTTCCTTCAATGTGGGCAAGAAATATTCCGATTGTCTCATCCTGTTCTCAATAAATTTAAAAAAGTTATCATTCCGTATTCTACCGCGGAACAAAATGATACTTCACACGGCAAAACGCAAAATTAAGTAATTTCAGCATCTTTTTCAGAATATTATTTTGGTTAAGGATGATATTCGTGTGCAATGTAAGGCTCAATGCTTCTCGTAGTTATCGAGCCGGATATAGCCGTCGTATTTGATGATTTTGGAAATTGTCTCCACCTCGCGGACGTAGGGGATCAATGTCTTCAGATGGTTGATCAATATGGAAAGGCGGTCATTCTCGCATCTGCTCTCCAGGAGCATCTGTTTCTGCTCGGGTGTCAGCCCTGCTTTCTGGGCGATCAGGAAGGATGGCAAAACAGAATTCAGTTCGCTGATATTAATCTTCTCCATGTTCGGCACAAGTATTTTCCCGGCTACTTCGTTGAAAAGCTCAACAGCGTTGCTCAGCAGTTCCACATTTATCACATCGGAATTATCATCGAAGTATTCCACCTCGGCAACGTAATACGGCTTCAGCCCTTCGTTGAATTCTTTGATCCTGTATCTGTACTTGCCGATCACCAGAATGTCCATCCGCCCGTCGTTATAGCGCTTCAATATATCGTAAACCAAAGCGCTGCAGCCGATATCGTGCAGCTTCGACTGGCTCATCAGGTTGATGCCGAATGGCTTGTTCTGCTCCGCGCACTCGTTCACGAGTGTCTTATATCTTTCCTCGAAAATATGAATAGGATAGATTGCTTCCGGAAATAAAACCAGATTAATCGGAAAAAGCCCAAGCCCATGCATCGATCAATTCCATCGTTTGTTTTAACTCCGCTATTTTTTAAAATGACGTAATAAGAAAGAATATCATTTATTTTTTTATATAATTCAAAAATTTTTCAATCAAAAAAAAATGCCGCCAGCCGGCGGCATTTTTTGGTAATCTCATATATTTACAGCATCTTAGCTATAATCCTTCCACAAAGTTCGCGTCTGTCAGCCTTCTGGGCACCGTTGCCACGCTGTTGTCAATCAGTCTTGTTTTACCGAGATAAACTGCCAGAAGAAGCACGATCCTGTCGCCGGGCAAAAATACATCGGGCTCGTCGAGGGTTTGCGCGTCCGCAGCACAGGCATAATCAATACGGATTTCCGGCACCGCGCGCAAAGTTTTTATAAGCACAGCGTTTATCCTCTTCCTGTCGGTTTCGCCCATCAGCACAACTCGCTTAGCTTCCTCGAGGGCAAGGAACAGCACGCCTGCTTTTTGCTTTTCTTCCTGTGTGAGGTAGGAATTTCTCGAGCTCATTGCAAGCCCGTTCGATTCCCTTACTATCGGTGCTATAACTATATCTATGCCAAAATTAAGGTCGGCATTGAGCCTTTTCAGCACCAGTGTCTGCTGGTAATCCTTCTGGCCGAACACCGCGACATCCGGCCTTGCAGCATTGAACAGCTTTGCCACCACCAGCGCGACGCCGTCGAAATGCGTCGGCCGGCGCGCCCCTTCAAAGACGCTCGTCACGCCTTTAATGCTGATTGAGGATGAAAAACCGACGGGATACATTTCAAGCGGATCGGGATGAAATATAAAATCGCAGCCGCTATCTTCTGCAATTTTCTTATCGTGCTCGAGATCACGGGGGTAACTCTCGTAATCCTCGTTCGGGGCAAATTGAGTGGGATTAACAAAAACGGATGTGATCACGACATCGGCCAGCTCGCGTGCTTTTTTGATCAGGCTTGCATGGCCCGAATGCAAAAATCCCATTGTCGGCACCAATGCCACTTTCTTTCCGGCCATCTTCGCTGCCAGTGATATTCGCTGCATCTCTGCAACTGACTTAACTATTTGCATGTCTTTTTATCATATATTTTTGGTAATCAGTTATTTACGATCACGTAGCCCGCCCTGGCGTTAGTGAGCGACGTTATCTGTGAGCAGAATGATTCGACCTTTGATAAGGGCACATTTGCAAGATATTCAACCGCATCGGCATAATACTCTTCATAGTTGATGGCCGTTGCATCTATCAATTTCTTTATCACCGAGACATCCTCGTAGGTGCAGAAAACTTTGACCGGGGTCGTCCTGTGCACAGTCTCGCGCAGGCACAGCTGCAGCACCTCGTTCGATGCGTCGGCATAAGCCCTGGCAAGCGGTCCCACACCAAGTTTCACTCCCCCGAAGTAGCGGGTCACGATCACGATCGTATCACTGAAATCAAATTTCTTCAACGAGTATAGTATCGGCTTTCCGGCAGTGCCATTGGGCTCGCCGTCATCGCTCCACCTGAAATCAAGCCCGTCGTAGCCGATCCTGTAAGCAAAGCAGTTGTGGGTTGCATCATAGAACTCCGAGCGTATCGCCTTGAGATATTGATCGGCGTTTTCTCTCGAACTGATATGCGCGGCACTGGCTATGAATTTCGAGCCCTTGATTTTTATTTCCGATCTCTCGGTCCGTTTTATCGTATAGTACTTGTCAATATCTTTTTTATTTTCGTCCATGCTTTTTTATCAAGGGAGTAGTGTTATAATGAAAATCGGAATGGTCTGCTATCCGACTTATGGTGGAAGCGGAATCGTGGCCAGCGAACTCGGTGCTGAACTGGCGGCACGCGGGCACAGCGTGCATTTCATCAGTTACGCGATGCCGATGCGTCTTGATAATTCCCTGGATAATATCTACTTCCATGAGGTCGAAATTCCCCGCTATCCTCTCTTTGAATTCAATCTATACACTCTTGCTCTTACAGGCAAAATTTTAGATGTGATAAAATACGAAAAATTGGACATACTTCACGTACATTACGCCATTCCTCATGCAATCAGCGGGATTTTATCCAGGCATATACTCGGCAATGACTCCGTCAGGCTTGTCACCACACTGCACGGCACCGACATCACTCTCACGGGAATCGAGCCGGCTTTCAGGCCGATCGTGAAGTATTCACTTCAGAATTCCGATGCAATAACCGCCGTTTCCGACTTTCTGAAAGAAGAAACACGGCATAATTTCGAGATTGACGATATTTCCGTGATTAAGAATTTCGTTAATCCCGATATTTATTACAGAAATAATTTATCCGGGTTCAAAGAACAACTGGCTCCTGACGGAGAAAAGCTGCTCGTGCATATATCCAATTTCCGCCCCGTTAAGCGCGTGGGAGACACAATTCGAATTCTGAAACATGTGCTGAGGACTACCCCTGCGAAACTCGCGCTCGTTGGCGACGGGCCTGACAGGAACTCATCCGAGCAGCTTGCCGAAAATCTTGGTCTATCCGGCCAAGTGATCTTCCTTGGAAAGCAAAGCAACCTGCAGGATATTCTGTCCTCTGCCGATCTTTTCCTGATGCCGAGCAGATGCGAAAGCTTCGGGCTCGCGGCGCTCGAAGCCATGAGCTGCGGAGTACCCGTGGTGGCATCGGATACCGGAGGCATTCCGGAAGTTGTCAGGCACAACGAAACAGGATTTCTTGCCGAACCGGGTGATATTGAAAAAATGGCTGCCTACGCCGTCGGGTTGCTC
>CAZIHB010000150.1:0-5720 GCA_964538535.1 uncultured Hyphomicrobiales bacterium
AGAAAAGCTTTTTGAAATAAAAAATGCTGACAATAGAACGAACAGAGCCGGCGTTAATTACCCCGGCTCTTTCTGTTTAAAATCGGCTGATCCGCAAAAATCCATGATTCGGGAAGGATTATATTCTTCGAATTTTCGATCAAAAGAATTAAATTGCGAAGGAATTTATTAAAAAATCAAAGAAAAAATGAAATCTCGGGAAAGAGCCGACAGAATAATAAAATTGTTCGATAAGAATTTCAGGCACAGGTGGGAAAGGTATAACGATATGCTTCTGAAATGTCTTGGGCCTGATGTTAAATGGGTAGATTGCGGCTGTGGCGAAAATGCCTTCGTAAGGGAGCACGGGCACCTGGCAGGCAGTGCCATTGGCATTGATCTGCTCGAACCCCGAGACAAAAGCGTTCCTTTCATCAAGACTTCAATCACTCAGATGCCTTTTGAAACCGAATCTGTCGATCTGGCAAGTTTCAGATTCGTAATCGAGCATCTGCCCGATCCAGAAGCCGATCTGAAAGAGCTGCAAAGAGTGCTGCGCCCCGGAGGCAGGGCGATTGTTATCACGACGAATATCATCAATCCCGCTATCGCCTTTGCAAGGCTATTCCCGTATAAATTGAAGCATAGGATAATCACGGGCCTTTTCAAGGTGGATGATGAGGATGTGTTTCCAACTTATCACATGATGAACACTCCGGCAGCTGTTAAAAAGGGCGTCGGGGCGCTTAAACCGGTTTATATCGAGTATATTTCCGATCTGAATTCCACCAACACGATTATTTTCTGGCTATATCTTATCTGGCACGTGCTGACAAGGCCAAGCTTCATGAACAGGTTCCGTTCCAACATACTCTGCATATTCGAAAAGCAAGGTGAGTGAAATAATTTCTCAGGCCGAATAGTAAAGTGGCCGGCTCGCGTTGCGAGCCGGCCACTTTTGAAATCTGACCCATTTGAGCCTTAATTCATACCTGGTTATTTCTCGGGGTTAAGAACAGCTTTGATCATGTTCGTGTTGTCGAGATATTTTTTCGCAGCGGCGACTATTTCTTTCTTCGTCACCCCGTCGATTCTCTTGACGGTTGAGAGCACGTCGTTGATGTTCATGCCATAATACTCGTTCGTGTATATCTGCCCGATCCAGTATCTGTTTTCTTTGCTCTGTGTCTCATACTCGCGCTTGGCCATATTCTTAACTTTGTTGAGGTATTCATCTTCGAACTTGCCGGCCTTGATTTCCTTAATCACGTCATTGACACTGCCGAGAAGCTCGTCAACGCGTTTGGGGGCAGTTGTGAACATGATGTTAGTGGCATAGTTCGGGTATGGTAATTTTTCAGTTCTGATATAAGCACCGATACCATAGACGCCGCCTTTATCTTCGCGGATAACTTCCCTGAGCCTGATGCTGAGTATGTCGCTGAGCAATTTGACGACCAGGTTGTTCTGCCTTGAGAATTCATAATCGCCGGTCATAACAAGCCTGACCGAGCTCTTGTCTTCGATGCCTTTTTTGATCTCTTTTTCCACGTGGCCTTTCGGCGGGCGAATGCCAAGATCTTTGAACTGCTCTTTCTTGCCGCTTGTCGGCAAGCTTGCGATATAGGTCTCGATGAGAGGCTTCATGTCGTCGATTTTGAAATTGCCGACGAAGATATATGTGAAGTCGCCGCCATCGGCGAATCTTTCCTTGTAAAGGCTGTAAGCTTTCTGAAGGTCGAAATTGCTGATATCGCTTTCTTCGGTTGGCATATTTCTCTTGTTGTAGTTGCCAAGGACGGCATTGAGTGTGTCGCTGAGAGCTGATTCAGGCGAGCGCTTCGAGTTTCTGATCTGCTCGATCATCTTCGTCTTGAATGATTCGAACGATTCCTTGTCGGCTCTCGGCTGAGTGAAATAAAGGTTCAAAAGCTGGAACATAGTCTCTATGTCCTTCGGTGAAGCACTCCCGTTGAAGCCTTCGGTAAGATAAGAAACGCTTGGCGAAACCCCGGCAATTTTGCCGGCCATCATTTTCTCGAGTGTTGTAGCGTTGAAGTCTGCAATGCCTCCCTCGTCAATAATCGGTGCCGAGTAGATGGCAAGCAGTGCATCGTTATCTGAAACCAAAGATGATCCGCCGAATGAATAAGCACGGAAAAGCACCTCGTCATTCTTGAAATCAGTGGGTTTCAGGATGGCTTTCGCACCGTTGGAAAGCTTGAACTCCGTGATGTTAAGTTCTTTGTTCACCTTGGTTTCAACGATCTTGCCGGGAACCGGCTTCTTGGCCATCAAAGGCTTATCGGTGGCAACATCTGTATATTTCTCAAGTTTTGATCCGGCAACCTTATCGTAAATAGCAAGAATTTCATCTTTTGCAGGTGCCTTTATACCTTCTTTTTCCGGGAATGATGCCGTTATCACGAGATTTTCTTTCGAAATCAGCTTACCGGCAAGTTTATTAACTTCATCGAGCGTGATTGAAGGCAGGAATTTCTTATAAAGTTCAACTTCGTAATTAACACCGGGCATTCCTTCATCCGTTGTGAAGTTCCTGTAGTATTCACCGGCATAAGCTTTTGACTGTGTCTTTTCAGCTTCTGCAAGTGATTGCTCCATTCCTCTCATCAGGTTTGTTTTTGCTCTATCAAGCTCCGAAGCGTTGAAGCCGCTCTGCATGGCCCTGAATGCTTCAGTAAGAAGTGATTCAAGCCCGTTATTGACGTTCTGCATCGTGGGCACTGAAAAGAGTGTAAACAGATTGATAGTGCGCACAAAACCGCCAACACCGCCGCGAGCAATCATAAATGGCGGGTTTGGCTTGCGGGAAAGCTCGGCGTACCTTTCATTCAGAATTGTTTCAAAAAGGTTTTCAACGATGCCCTGCCTATAGTCTTCATACGTACCTTTTTCCCTCACCGGGTGCTTGAAATAGAGCGAGAACGAAGGATACTGAAGTTCCTTGTCTGTTGCGATTGATACGATCGGTTCCTTGTGGAAAGGCACCGGATACTCTGCTCTCTGGCGCGGGTTCTTAGGATTCTCGATTTTCGAAAAATGCTTGATAATAAGCTTTTCAATATCATCCTGCTTGAAATCGCCGACCGCGATCACAGCAATGTTATCCGGCCTGTACCAGTCATTATAGAAGCGGAGGAAGGTTTCTCTCGGGGCGTGCTGGATCACGGCAGTGTCGCCGATCACGTCACGCTCGGCATAATGAGAGTTGTGAAAAATATTCGGATAGTGAACTTTCATCACCCTGTCCTGTGCGCCACGGTAAACTCTCCATTCCGACATGATCACGCCGCGCTCTTTTTCAAGCTCTTCCGGATCGAAAGAAACATTATGCGCCCAATCCTCGAGCACCTGGACGCCTTTTTCCATAAGTCCGGGCTTGTCGAGAGGGATTGTAACCATGTAATAAGTTCTGTCGAAATTGGTGTTGGCATTCAGCTCTGCTCCGAACCGAACCCCGGTGGATTCGAGGAATTTCACGAGGTCATTTTTCGGGAAGTTCTTCGTGCCGTTGAAGCACATATGCTCGATGAAGTGAGCGAGTCCTTTCTGGTCGTTATCTTCATCAACGGAGCCGGCTTTGACGACGATCTGAAGTTCGGCGCGGTTTTCGGGCTTCTTGTTTTCGCGGATGTAATACTTAATACCATTTTTCAGCTGCCCGATTTTGACTTTCGGGTCTGTGGGCATTTTTGCTTTAAGGTCGCTTATGTTTATATTCTGTGCACAAGCAGCACTTACAGCCATGAAAGCAGCCATTGCAATAGCTATGATGGTTTTCATAAAACCTGTTTTATAAATTAAACAAACAAAACATAATATACTACAATTAGTGTCTTAAAAATAAAAAAAGTTTCCAACAATTGACCCTTAAAACAAAAATAAATCCTATGCAAAAAACGAGGGGCAGGGATCATGGCGAATGCGCCGCCCCCGCGTGTCAGCTCCGGAAAAATGGCCTTAGTTGCTAACATATGCAAGAATGGCTTTGAATTTAGCACAAAATATCATAATATTGTTGTTTGTATTTGTATGTAATCATTTGGAATATAAGGAATATGTTCGAGCCATTACCAGAGAAATTATCGTACCCGGAATTGGAGCATAAAGTACTGAATTTTTGGGAAGAAGAGAGCATTTTTGAGAAATCGGTGGAAGCCCGCGAGGGAAGTGATTATTTCAGTTTTTATGAAGGCCCGCCCACTGTCAATGGCAAGCCGGGCATTCACCACATGATGGCCAGAACAATCAAGGATGCCATTTGCCGCTACAAGACGATGCGCGGGTATTACGTGCGCAGGCAGGCCGGCTGGGACACTCACGGGCTGCCCGTGGAGATAGCCGTCGAGAAAGAGCTTGGAATGAAGGATAAGTCCGAGATTGAAAAATATGGCATAGATAATTTCAACCGCAAATGCAAAGATTTCGTTTTCAAGAATATAGAGATGGACCAGGGCTGGGGATACCTGACGCGCAGGATGGGTTACTGGGTGGATATCGACAAGGCTTACATAACCTGCACGACCAATTACGTCGAATCCGTCTGGTGGGCACTTGACCAGTTCTTCAAAAAAGGATTGATTTACAAGGGGTTCAAAGTAGTGCCGCAGTCGCCTACAATTGCCACGCCGCTCAGCTCGCACGAGCTTTCTCAGGGCTACAAGGAAGTGCGTGACCCCAACTGCTACATCAAGCTGAAAATAACCGGCTCGCCTCTGCCGGAGCTGACCGGGGCCAGGCTGCTCGTGTGGACAACCACTCCATGGACCCTGCTTGCCAACGTTGCCACCGCTGTAGGCGAAAATATCGATTACGTGCTTGTCAGGAACACGCGCAGGCAAAAGGACGAGACACTCGTTGACGACCTTGTGCTTGCAAAGTCAAGACTCGCTGCCCTGGATGGGGAATACGAGATAATAAAAGAATTTAAGGGCAAAGAAATTATCGGCACTTCGTACGAGCAGATATTCCCATACTGCAAGATTGACAAAGAAGAACACCCGAAAGCACTCACCGTGATCCCCGGTGATTTCGTATCAACCGAGGACGGATCGGGCATCGTGCACCTTGCTCCTGCCTTCGGCGAGGATGACTACAGGATGTCGAAGATTCACAACCTGCCGTTCCTGCAGCCGGTGACGCCCGACGGCCACTTCACAGCAGACATGGGCGAGTGGGCCGGCAGAGCAGTCAAAAAATTCACCTATCCCGACAGGGTGGAAGAAGGTGCAGACAAGGATCTGGTAATCGCTTTGAAGATAGCAGATAAAATATACAAATCATCCAATGATTACGTGCATAGCTACCCGCATTGCTGGAGGACCGGCAACCCGATCATCTATTATGCCCGCGAGTCGTGGTTCATCAAGTCGCCCGAATACAAGGACGCGATGATCAAATTAAACAACGAGATCAACTGGCAGCCGCCGGAAATCGGCGAGGGCAGGTTCGGCAACTGGCTCGAGGAAGTGAAAGAATGGTCGCTCTCGCGTGACAGATACTGGGGCACACCTTTGCCGATCTGGGTCAACGAGAATGACCCGAAGGACATGTTTTCCGTCGGATCGATCGAAGAGCTCTTGAAAGGCCTCTACGTGCTTGATGACGGCAAGAGGGTTCCGGTGGGCGAATGTGGAGTGGAAATAGATCTTCACAGGCCTTTCGTGGATAGGGTAGTGTTCGAAATAGGCGGAAAAACATACAGGCGCACGAAAGAAGTG
>CAZIHB010000151.1:0-5709 GCA_964538535.1 uncultured Hyphomicrobiales bacterium
GCTGCAGATCGTAGCTGCCCGAAAAATTGTCCCTCAAATTCCATCTTGTGCTGTTCTTCAGGTTGAAGCCGCCCTTCGTGAATATGTCTGTCGTGACCTGTGTATCCCAGTAGTCTGAAGCTGCCCAGTAAAATCCGAGATTCTGAAAGACTACTCCCCTGTCCTTCGAAAAATAGAAGGACGGCACAATGAGCCCGGATTGCCTGCCGCCCTTTGAGGGGAAAAACAGGCCGAACGGCACTTCAAATATGGGCATATCCTCCACATAGAAAATCAACGGGTCAAGCAGCACCCTGTCCTGGGCTATCACCTTCATCTTCGTCGATCCGAAGTAATAATGCGGGTGCGGATCATCGCATGTAGTATAGCAGCCGTTTTGGACGTATAATTCATCCTGCGATATTCTCTTTATTTTGCTCCCGAAATAAAAGCCGTCGCCCATCTCTGTTTCGCCAAGGCTAATCGTCCCCTTGCCGCTTTTGAAATTGTAGTTTATCGTCTCGCCGACAAATTCCTCGCTCCCGTCTTTAAATTTCGGGAAGCCGTATATTTTCCCGGTCGAATCCTTCGCTCCGGCCGCTTTCAGCAGGTTATCGTCGAAATACAGCTCTATCACTTCCGATTCGAGCTTCTGGTCTTTCATTTCAAGCTTCGCTGCTCCCTTCAGGCGAAGTGATTTCGATTTTATATTGAAAACAACTGTATCTTTCGCGAAATAGGTGACGGTAGAATCAAGCCCGGAGGAACCCTTCCTGATAGTCATTTTCACGAGAGTGTCCGGCGCGGACGTGCCGGCAGTGTCTTTCCCGGGCGATAAACTATTCTTTTGCAGGCTGTCCTGCAGCATAGTTTTCTTTTTGACCTCAGATGGAAATTTCTTCTTTGCGCTGCCATCCCTGGCATACAATAATGCAGGGGCCGCGTTGAATGCAGCCTCTGCAATAATGAGTAGCACGAGAATATTTCTTAGTATCTGATTCAAATCATTCAACCGTAACGCTTTTAGCCAAATTTCTCGGTTTGTCGATATCTTTGCCCAGTTCAAGAGCCATGTAGTATGCTATCAGCTGCAACGGCACAACTGAAAGCACGGGAGTCAGCATAGGCAAAGTTTCGGGGATATAGATCACGTGGTTTGCGAAAGCTGCTATCCTGTCATCCCCCTCGGTAGCGATTGCAATTACCTTGCCTTTCCTGGCGCGCACTTCCTGAATATTGGATATAATTTTGTCGTATGTTTCATCTTTCGTTGCTATGAAACATACCGGCATATTCTCATCTATCAGAGCTATCGGCCCGTGCTTCATTTCTGCCGCGGGGTATCCCTCGGCGTGAATATAGGATATTTCCTTTAACTTCAACGCCCCCTCGAGAGCCACCGGATAGTTGTATCCCCTGCCGAGATAGATGAAATTCCTCGCGTGTGAATATTCCATAGCGATTTTCTTGATATCATCGGCCATCTCGAGTATCTTTCGAATTTTATCCGGCAGTGCCATTAGCTCTTCCGCAATTTTCCTGCCGTCGGCCGGCGATAACTTCTTCATCCTGCCAAGATGGAGCGCGAAAAGGGTAAGTGCAACCAGCTGCGACGTGAATGCTTTTGTAGATGCCACGCCGATCTCGGGGCCGGCATGAATGTAAATTCCGGCGTCAGTCTCGCGGGCTATCGTGCTGCCCACGACGTTCACCATGCCGAGCACGGTCGCGCCTTTCTGCTTCGCCTCGGTGACTGCAGCCCGCGTATCGGCTGTTTCCCCGCTCTGCGAGATCGCGATTACTATGTCATCCGGATTGATTATCGGGTTTCTGTAGCGGAATTCCGAGGCATACTCCACTTCCACCGGCACCTGGGCCAGATGCTCAATCATGTATTCCCCGACGAGGGCTGCGTGGTAAGAAGTGCCGCAGGCGGTGATGGTGATCTTTTCAGCCTTCCTCAGCTGTTCCGTCACGGCTCTGAGCCCTCCAAGCCTCACGTTGCCGGCCTCGACAAGAAGCCTGCCCCTGAAGGCATCCTGAATTGTAATCGGCTGCTCGTATATCTCTTTCAGCATGAAATGCTCGTAACCGCCTTTTTCTATTTGCTCCAGATCCCATTCTATCAAGTGAATACTGTTGCTTGTTTCCTCGTTCTCGATGGTCTTGGTCATAAATCCATCGCGCTTTATTATGGCCATCTCGTTGTCGGAGAGATAAATAACGCGGTTAGTGTGCTGGATGATCGCGGCTGCGTCCGATGCCACAACGTATTCATCGTCACCTATGCCAAGCACGAGCGGGCTGCCGCGCCTTGCCGCTATGATTTTATCCGGTTCGTAAGTTGACATCACGCAGAGGCCGAACGTGCCGTCCACTTCGTTCAAAGCAAGCCTGACCGCATATTCCAAATTTTTTACTTTATCGTAAAGTGCTCCGATGAAGACGGCAAGAACTTCAGAATCGGTATCTGTGCGAAACTCGTAACCGGCGAGAGACAACTTCTGACGCAGGGACATGTAGTTCTCTATTATCCCGTTGTGAACAAGCGAGATATTCCCGGAATTATCGAAATGCGGATGTGCATTTTTATCGTTGGGATAGCCGTGAGTGGCCCAGCGTGTGTGCGCTATGCCCCAGGTTGCAGAATACTTGTCATGATCTATAAGTTTCTCCAGTTCACTGACTTTCCCCTGCTTCTTGATCGTGACTATTTTCCCGTTTTCATACAATGATATTCCCGCCGAATCATACCCGCGGTATTCCATTCTTTTCAATCCGCTTATCAAGACGTCCGAGGCTGCCTTGTTGCCGATATACCCTACTATTCCGCACATATTCTCTCCGTAATACTTCATATTGGAGTACATTTACAGTCTGCAAATTTACAAATAAAATGACTTTAAATATCTAACATACTGTAAGCGGAAGTAATATTCGTTTACTAATTCCGTTACATCTATATGCTTTGCGTTAACCACACCCGGAGAATTATGGAACCGGTTTATCATTCTCCTTCGCGGCCGGCAGCGAAAGCGCTAATTTTCGTGCTCGCCGGCATGGCATCGGGTTATTTTTTCAATATTACACCCGCAGGCGCTCTCATTATCTCCATTGTAATTGCCGCGCTTGCCCTCATTCTATTTCTCCTGGGCCCGAAGCTCTGTTGCTTCCCACTGTGCTCCCTTGCAATCGGGATCATTCTGTCGCCCGGGCTCACGTTTTCGGCTGTCAGCGCACCCGATAAAATCCTCCCGGAAATGCCGGCCATAATCTCTGGCAAGATCACATCCGTGCTTTCTGAGACTCCCCGATACATGAAGTGCATCGTTTCAGGATCAGCCGACGCGAAGCAGCTGCCGCGGTTCGACAATGTCTCGATTCTGCTTACCGTTATTAATGACGACGCGAAAAACACGAAAGAGTTTCTCCCGGGCATGAGCATAGTATCCGATTGCTCACTCAGGCTGCCCGCGAGAGCGTCATTGCCCGGGGAATTTGACGAACGGCAGTATCTTCGCTCTTCCGACATACAGTTTATCGGCCGGGCTTTAAGCACCAAAACCGCGATTCGGAATGCATCAAAAGACATTTTTTTCTATTCCTCCGCCTCGGCAAAAGGAATAATGAAGATCAACGAGAAGCTCTATTCCCCGGATATACTTCCGATAATTAACGCTCTTCTCGTGGCAGATAAATCGGGCCTGACAAAAGAGGTGAAAAACGCGTTTTCATTCTCGGGCACGTCGCACGTGCTGGCCGTCAGCGGGCTGCACCTTGCAATGATATCTTTCATTCTGTTTTTCGTGCTCGGATTCGTCAAAAATCAATTTCTGAAGCTTGCCCTATTCTCGCTGGCCATTACTATTTATGTTTTCATCAGCGGGCTTCAGCCCTCGGCGATAAGGGCCGCAGTAATGTCGTGCACATTTATGGCTGCCCGCTCGTTTCAAAGAAAAACGGATTCAATTAATATTCTCTCCTTTGCCGTTCTCGTGATTCTCCTCTTCGAGCCGACAATGATCTTCTCGGGCGGTTTCCAGATGTCCGTGGCTTCGGTTTACGGGATCCTGATATTCTATAAGCCTCTCAACGAGAAACTTCACTCTCTCATCAGGCTTAAAGATAACGTGTCGGGCTATATCATATCCTCCATTGCAGTGAGCATCTCGGCGTCGATAATCGTCTCTCCGATTGTGGCGGCATATTTCGGCATTTTTTCCATTGTGTCGCCGCTGGCCAATCTGATCGTAATCCCGCTCATGAACATAGCGCTTATCTATTCCCTGCTCGCTCTCCCGTTTTATGCCGTCTCCACATGGGCGGGCGGGTGCATGGCTGCTCTTGCCGAACTATCCGTCAGGCTCGCCGTGAAGACAAACATGATTGCCAATCAGATTCCGCACGCGTTTCTCACGGGAAGCGCCACGATGCTAATCGCCGCGGCCGTTTCGGCATCGCTTATTTATTTAGTGCTGGCCCCTGGCCTCAGGACAACACTTTTTCGCGCAGGCATGATTGCACTCGCCGGCACGCTCCTATTCGGATTTATCATCAGGGACAGTGATGTCCCGGCAGGGCCTCGGCTCTATCCGAGAAACAAGTTCGTCGCGCTCGATATCCCTGCCGGGCAAAAAAAGAGGGCATTCATGATTATAGACAGAAAGCCCGCCCAGAGGCCGACAAGTGATTATGCTTTCGAAAGCTATTTGAAAAGCTTGAACGATACTCTTATTTTTGTTGTTAATGGCAACGCCGGAATTGCAATTTCTGACAAGTTGAAAAAGGTCAAACCTGTCCGCATATTATTCGCCGGCTACCCGCTCCAATTTGAAATTGAGAAGATAATTGGGGCAAAATGCCATTTTTCACAAATAATCGAGATGGACAATTGAGCAAAAAAATCGATATTCTCTACCCTTCGATATTCGATTCGAAAATCATTTCGGGCGTGACAAAGAAGAATGACAGCCTGTACCCCGGCAAGGGATTTTCAATTCCGGGAAAAATTCTGACCACTGATGAGGTATTATCATTTCGCCGCCTGCTTGCCGACAACCTTTCGGTGGGGCTTGAAAGCCTGAAATTCCAGAAGCAGGTGCATGAGGATACGATTCGAATAATATCCGCCCAATCTCCGGAATTACCCTCGGACGGCATGATCAGCAATTGCCCGGGTATCGTTCTGAACGTTACCATTGCCGACTGCTGTGCCATTCTGGTTCACGACGAGCGCAACAGCGCGATCGGTGCATTTCATTCCGGCTGGAAAGGAACGAAGTTAAATATAGCCGTTAAGGGAATTCAGAGAATGAAGGAGGAATATGGCAGCCGTTCGGGCGAACTGAAGGTGTTCCTGTCCCCTTGCGCCGGCCCCGGGAAATATGAAGTGCAAGAGGACGTGGCACGCTATTTCCCGCTATCATCGCGGCTCATGCCCGGTGGACGCTATCTGCTTAACCTGAGGTCCGAGATAAGGAGGCAATTGATCGGCGCGGGAGTGCGGGATGAGAATATTGAGGTATCAGATGTGTGCACGATTTCGTCTGCCGACTATCACTCTTTCCGGCGAGACAAAGAAAAATCGGGCCGAATGTCTGCTTTTATCGGCATCAGGGGCTGATAACCGGCTCTTTTTGGAGTGTATTAATTTTTCTGAATTTTGAAAGAAAAAAAGCTATTTTTGGGGTTGGCTCGTTAGTGATAAAGAAGACAAGGAGGAAAAAATGA
>CAZIHB010000152.1:0-5692 GCA_964538535.1 uncultured Hyphomicrobiales bacterium
TGAGCATAATCGGGAGCAAGGTGTTGATCACGAAAATTCTCGCAGTTTCAATACCCGAATCCAGATATACAGCTGCTATAATTGATTCGACGGCATCGGCCAGAATCGAGTCGCTGCCGTTTCTCAATGCCTTTTCAGCGCTGTAGCTCAGCATCAGGAAATTGTCGAGCTTCAGTTTTTTGGCACATATTGCAAGAGAATTCTTGTTAACAAGCCAAGACCGCATTTTTGTCAGCTCGCCTTCAAGCACGGTAGAGTGCAGAGCAAACAAATACTCGGCAACTATCATGCCCAATATGGAATCCCCAAGAAACTCGAGCCTTTCGTTGGAAAAATACTTATCATTCCCAAGCACTTGCAGATACGATCTGTGAATAAGCGCCTGCTCGAAATACTCAACTCTTGATATAGTAATGCCTAAGTCCTTTTCAAGAAGAATTTTTCTCTCTTCTGTCAAAAATCCAACCAAGGGGAATACTCCCCTTTGGTTGGATTCGCCGTTTTGCTTTTTAACAGGACGAAAGCGAAATATGCCATTATATATATTTTGAAAAATATCTATCACCTGTTGTGGTATGTGATAAATAATTCAACTAATCTTCGTATGCTTTGAAGCAAATCGTCGCGTTATGGCCTCCAAATCCGAACGTGTTGCTGATGGCAGCCTTAATTTCGCGCGGCCTGGCATTGTTTGGAGTGCAGTCGATATCACAATCCGGATCCGGCGTTGCGAAATTGATTGTCGGGGGCACGAAGCTTTCCTTTATTGCCAGCGTAGTGGCAATGGCTTCAATCGCTCCTGCTGCACCAAGCAAATGCCCGGTCATGGATTTGGTCGAGCTTATGGCAAGATCCTTCACTCTTTCACCGAAAACAGTCTTAATAGCGGCTGTTTCATTTCTGTCGTTGAAAGGCGTGGAAGTGCCATGAGCGTTTATATAATCAATATCATTAGCTGTCAGGCCGGCATCCTCGAGAGCAAGCTTCATTGAACGCACAGCCCCCTCACCGCCCGCTGCGGGCTGTGTGATGTGATAGGCATCGTCAGTCAGGCCGAACCCGGCAACTTCAGCATATATTTTTGCACCGCGATTCAGCGCGTGCTCGAGAGTTTCAAAAACAAGCACTCCCGCGCCTTCGCCAATCACGAAGCCATCTCTGTCCTTGTCAAAAGGCCTGCTTGCCGTTTCAGGGCTGTCATTCCGCGTGGAAAGAGCCTTCAGCGAGTTGAATCCCCCTATACCCATGGGGCATACAACTGCTTCACTGCCGCCAACAACCATCATGTCGGCATCGCCCCTCTGAATCAACATAAGAGCATCAGCCATCGAATGATTTGACGTGGCACAAGCAGACACCGTAGCATAATTCGGGCCCTTGAGGCCCCATCTGATAGCTACATGGCCGGCGGCTATGTCGGATATCAGCATTGGAACAAAAAATGGTGATATTCTGTCCGGCTTGCCACCCCTTTCAAAGAGTTGCTGCTGCTGATGATGGTAAGTCCACATCCCGCCTATGCCGGAACCGATAATTACCCCAATTCTATTCTTGTCTGCCTTTTCAAAATCAATGCCGGCATTCTCTATTGCCATAGTCGAAGCCGAGATGGCATATTGAGTGAAAAGATCCATTCGTTGAATCTCTTTGCGATTCATATGGAGAAGTGGATCATAGTTCTTCACTTCACAGGCAAATTTCGTATCGTAATCAGATGCATCAAATTTCGTTATGAATGCCGATCCGCTTCTTCCTTCACGTAATGCCTTGTGAAAATCCTCGAGACAATTGCCGATGGGCGTCACGCAGCCCATGCCAGTCACAACTACTTTCGGAAAATTATATTTCGGCATAATTACCCGCCGTTATGTTACAAATGTTCTGTTTATTAACCTATCTTCTCGTTCAAGTATGCAACAACGTTGCCAACTGTCTGAATTCTTTCCGCATCACTGTCTTCGATCGTGATGTTGAATTCTTTCTCGAATTCCATGATAAGCTCTACTGTATCCAGTGAATCTGCACCAAGGTCCTTTGTGAATGATGCATCATCAGTTACCTGCGATTCTTCCACACCGAGTTTCTTTACGATGATTTCAACTACTTTTGGCTTATAGTCTGCCATGATATCCTCTACTATTAATAATTCAACAAAACACCCAATTATGGATTTATTACATTGCTAATCCGCCATTTACGTGAATTACCTGCCCGGTGACATATGATGCGTCATCGCTCGACAGGAAAACAACTACGTTTGCTATTTCCTCGGGCTCGCAGACGCGTTTGAGAGGTATGTTCACCACGAACGCGTTCCGCTGATCATCTGTCAGCTTGTCAGTCATCGGAGTGTGAACGTATCCGGGGGCCACGCAATTTACGAGTATGTTTCTTGATGCAAGCTCGCGTGCTATTGATTTCGTAAACCCGAACAAGCCGGCTTTCGATGCTGAATAATTCCCCTGGCCGGCATTGCCGATCTCGCCGACGACTGATCCTATATTGACAATCCTGCCGCTCCTCTGCTGCATCATCGGGCGTGAAACAGCCTTAGTGCAGAGGAAAGCTCCTTTCAGGTTCGTGCTGATGACTGAATCCCATTCCGTTTCAGACATTCTAATCAGCAGGTTGTCCCTCGTTATTCCGGCATTATTGACCAGAATATCTATTCTTCCGGCGTCTTCCAGCACCGTGTCGAAAGCCCTCTGAACTGATTCAGAGCTCGTTACGTCTGCCTGGACGCATTTAACCATTGCTGCCATCGCGGGGTCTTCAAAAAACACTTCCCCTTCGGATGGTATCACGTAGTCCAAGGCAAATACTTTCGCGCCTTCAGCAAGGTAGCGGGCCACTATCGATTTCCCTATCCCCCTGCATCCGCCCGTAACCACGGCCACTTTGCCTTCAAATCTTTTTGTCATAGTATGTTGTCGCTTAATAATAATCTGTAAAAATATTAAAATTACTGCTTTTAACACTAAAGAATTTTTTCAACTTCCTCAGATTTATCAAATCCGAGTATCTCAACTCCTTGAAGCGTCCTTTTCACAAGGCCCTGCAGCACGTTTCCGGCCCCGATTTCGACATACCTGCCGATGCCGGCTTCCTGCATGTGGCGCAGGGACTGCGACCACTTCACGGGCGAGGTCAGCTGCATGATCAATTTTGATTTCAGCTCATCGCTTCTCATCACCGGTTTTGCAGTAACATTTGAATAAACAGGCACGGAAGCATGGCGGAATTCAATCGAATTTATCGCTTCTTCCAGCTCCAGCTTGGCTGCCTGCATCAGTGGCGAGTGAAATGCCCCGCTCACTACCAGTTCTTTTACTATTTTCGCGCCGGCAGCTTTGAATCTGCCGACATTTTCCCTCAGATAATCCGCCGATCCCGATACAACAATCTGACCGGGTGAATTATAGTTCGCGGGCACTACCACGTTCCCTTTCCCTTCTGCAGTCAGGGATTCGCATATCTCCTCGGCCTTAGCGTCATCAAGGCCGATAACGGCGAACATCGTGCCAGGGTCCTTCTCTCCGGCCGCGAACATCAGCTTGCCCCTTAGCGATACAAGGCGCAGAGCGTCGCTGAATCTCAGCGCCCCACTGGCATAAAGTGCGGCATATTCGCCCACGGAGTGGCCGGCCACCGCGTCGCAGGGCAACTTTTCCTTAATAAGATCAAACACGACCGCTGAATGCAAAAACAAGGCCGGCTGCGTGTATCTTGTTTCTTTTAGTACGTCCATCGGCCCGTCGAAACAAATCGAGCTCAGAGAATAGCCGAGTATTTCATCTGCTTCGGCTATCATGCTTTTTGCCCTCTCGTACTTACCGGCAAGGTCTTTCATCATGCCGACGTACTGAGAGCCTTGACCTGAAAATAATAATGCTGTACTCATCAGACCTCTCACTTAATCGTTCATGTTCCAGCGCAAATATACTGCGCCCCAGGTGAATCCTGCTCCGAATGAAGAAAGAATCAGCCTGTCCCCTTTCTTGACCATCCCTTTATTCAGCCATTCCGACATGCAAATCGGAATGGTGCCGGACGTGGTGTTGGCATATTTTTGAATATTGATCATCACCTTGTCCTTTGACAGCCCCATTCTCTCTGCAGTTGCAGCAATAATCCTCAGGTTCGCCTGATGTGGAACAAGCCATGCAATATCGTCTGATGTCAGATTATTCTTTTCCATTATTTCCTGGGAAATGTCAGCCATTCCCTTCACGGCAGCTTTAAATACTGCCTGCCCTTCCTGGTATATGTAATGCTCTTTGTTTTCCACCGTCTCGTGCGAGGCCGGCCTGAAGCTGCCTCCGGCTACCTGTTTCAGGTGTGGGCCGCCGACGCCGTCAATATGAAGCAGATGGTCAAGCACGCCGTATTCGGGATCGTCCGACATCTCTATGACGCATACGCCCGCCCCGTCGCCAAAAAGCACTGCCTGGCTCCGGTCTTCAAAATTCACTATGGAACTCATTTTGTCGGCGCCGCAAAGTAAAATTCTTTTTGCTCCGCCTGCCTCAATAATCTTTGATGCTGTTGTCAGCCCGACGAGAAATCCGGAGCAGGCAGCAGAAATATCGAACCCCCAGGCATTTTTTATGCCGAGTTTATGCTGAACGACGGCCGCCGTGCAGGGGAACATGTGATCGGGCGTTACAGTTGTCACTATCACGCAATCGATATCATCTGTTGTGTAGCCTTTCTTCGCGAGGCATTCTTTGGCTGCCGGGACGATCAGATCGGATGTGGCACCGTTTTTAAGGAAGCGCCTCTCCGCTATGCCTGTCCTGGCCATGATCCACTCATTGGAAGTGTCGAGTGTTTTCTCGAAATATTCGTTTGTATAAACATCTGGTGGCAAATAATGCGCGATTGAAGTTATTGTAGCCGGCATAATTTTCTTTTAAAAATGTTAATAATCACATTTGAGCAATTGCATTCTGAATTTCTTGATTTATTCCGCCCGTGCAGATCTCCGCGGCGCGCAATATCATATTTTTCACGGCCTTCGGCGTCGATTTCCCGTGGCCGATAATCACTACACCGTTCACACCGAGCAGCGGCACCCCGCCATGCTCCTGATAGTCGAAATCTTTCAGTATATTCTTCAGCACGGGCGCAGTCATCGCAACCTGCAATTTCTTCGTCAGGCCACGCTCGGCATAATCCATGAATTTTGCTTTTAATATGTTCACAAAGCTTTCCGCGAGCTTCAGCACCACGTTCCCGGTGAATCCGTCGCAAACTATCACGTCAGCCGTGCCTGCAAGAATATCCCTGCCCTCGACGTTGCCGACAAAGTTTATATCGCTGCCTTTAAGCAGATTGTAGGCTTCCTTGATGGCAACTGTGCCCTTTGTTTCTTCCTCGCCGATATTCAGAAGGGCTACTCGCGGGCTCTTAATCCCAAGCACTTTCGAGCAATATATCGACCCCATGATTGCAAATTCCTGCAGGAATCTCGGCTTGAAGTCGATAGTTGCCCCGACATCAAGCACCAAGGTTGGTGTTCCTTTAATCGTCGGGAAAAAACCGCCGATTGTCGGGCGGCTCACCCCCGGCAGCCTGCCAAGCAGGACAGTCGATGTTGAAAGCATCGCACCCGTGTTGCCGGCCGAGACGAAAGCGTCGGCCTTGCCTTCCTTATTGAGCAGCACGCCGCGATAAAGCGAGGACTCTTTCT
>CAZIHB010000153.1:0-5688 GCA_964538535.1 uncultured Hyphomicrobiales bacterium
AGCTTTCTTTTCGCGGGTTTTCCCCCGCAGAAGAAGGGTAGAAAGACTTTTCTCGAAAAATACTATAATCTTGAGCATACCGTTGCATTCTATGAATCGCCCCATCGTGTGGATAAGTTGATTGAGGAATTGCTTGCACTTTGCGGCCCGGAGAGGCAGGTAGTGATAGCAAGGGAGATAAGCAAGATTTTCGAGGAATATATACGGGGAAGCTTGCTTGAACTGGCTGAAAAATTTCGCTCCGGACTGACATTAAAGGGCGAAATTGTTGTTGTGCTCGATGCACTTTCCACTAAGAAAGAGAAACAGAAAATTGCAGATATAATTGCCGGGTAAGGCCCGCCTTGACTTCAGTTTGGCAGTGTTTTTTAAAATTTATGGAGAGGATGTTGATAGATGAAATTGTTTGGTTTGACTATTCTGTTGACGATGCTTTTATCTCTATCGCTATACAGCGCTGAAACAGGCAGGATAATAGTGAATATTAAGAATTTCCCGAACGACAAAGGCGTTGTCAGATCACATTTATTTTGCGCGAAGAATCCGAAGGACTTCCCGACAGAATCAGACAATGCATTTAAAAAAGCAATCGCACAGATAAATAATGGCACAGCCCGGATTGTTTTCGATAACGTGCCTTATGGAGCATATGCAATCAGTGCTCATCATGATGCAAACAACAACGGGGCAATGGACAGGAACATGATAGGCTATCCAAAGGAGGGATTCGGACTTTCAAATAATCCAAGAATGCTGCTGCCTATTCCATCCTTCAATAAATGCAAATTCGAGTTAAAAAGCAAGGAAATGGAGATCACAATTCAATTGAAATTTGCAAAATAGGCGGACCAATGAAAAAAAACGTGGATGTGATTACTTCTTAAAAATCAAACCGGCCGCTGCATCGGTGCCCTTCTTAATGCAGAGGAAATATGCTCCCGACGGTAGCGCTGAAACATCGAATTGCAACAGTCCGTCGCCATTGCGGGTGTTTACTGTCAGGCCGCTTTTAGCGTCCATAACCTTGTTGCCCAAATAGTCATAGATTCCTATGCTTACACTTCCAAGATTATCGGGATAGACCAGCAAATCAGCAACAACATTGCCGCTCGACGGGTTTGGATAGACCCTTCGTATGCCTACCTCGCTGATTATGCTTTCTGCCGTGTATTCTTTGACGCCGACGGAGTTGAAATCATATGTGAAGATTCCGTCTGAGGTTGTGCCGATCCAAACAACATCGCTGCTATCAATTGAAATGCTGATTGGTGAAATCACGTTATATGGGTAATTAAGCGGGTAATAATGCTTTGAAAAGCCATTACTCGCAGTATAACTCAAGAAGAATGGAGCGGATTTCCAAAAGAACAGCATCCGGCCATTGCCATTTTCGGAAATCTTCCATATGCAGTTTACACCGTATTGATCAGGTGTACCCATAAGTGAGTCGGGGATGCTTATCCTTTCCCATTCCATGCCGTTAAAACGTGAAAGCTTACCAACATCATCAGCCACCCATATTTTTCCGTCGGATGCTGCTTTAACATCAGTTACACTGACAAGGCCCGATGCACCTGTATCCAGCTTCATTTGCTTTAATGTAAATTTTACATACTTCAACGCATCTTCTGATGAGTCGCTGTCGAAACAAAGCACGCCGTCATCTCCTGTCATCCAAATTTTGGATGATTCACCCCTGCTAAAACGCGTTTGGCGATAGCTCACCCTAAGAATCTTCGACTTATCCATCAAATCGAAATCTTTAAAGGTTTTGCCGTCAAACTTTGCAAGGCACGTACTCCTTGAAGTAAACCAAATTTTCCCATTCTTATCCGTCGTCAATCCCGTAACATATTCATGGGTAGGATTAAAACCCGGGAATGACAGGTTAATATACTTATAAGCCTTATTCTTTATGTCGTACCTGATAAGGCCCAATTCGGAAGAGCCCCATATATATCCTTGAGGATCGTAATAGAGGTCTCGGATGTTGTTCTGCATATTGAGATATTCAATGGTTGTGTCTGTCAGGTCGGTCCATTTGTTTTGGCTTAACAGATAAAACCTGAAACACCCCATCACATAGACCTCGCCATTGTCCGTGCAAGCCACGCTTGACAAAGTAAGGTTCATATCCCCGGTTTTTAAAGGGAAATGTTGCCATTGAGCAAACAGTGAAGGAATGAAAGCTACAACAAATAAAATTACCGACAGAGTGAGATTTTTCATAGCAGCACCGGAATTTATGATCCATTCTATGTAGCGATTGAACACCTGCAAATATATTGTAATTATCAGAAAATAAAAAAAGCTTACAGCGTTTCTTAAATCAATTCACATATTTCAGTTTTGCCACGTTTTCACCGGCGCCTGCCACAATCAGGTAATCGCCATTACGAATGACATAATCAGGCTGGGGAATCACCTTGACCTCGATGCCTTTCTCGGAAGAATTCTTGACAGAAAGAACAT
This sequence comes from uncultured Hyphomicrobiales bacterium, assembly GCA_964538535.1. Taxonomy (GTDB): domain Bacteria; phylum Bacteroidota; class Ignavibacteria; order Kapaibacteriales; family UBA2268; genus CAZIHB01. The sequence goes on from CAZIHB010000153.1 coordinate 2,473, forward strand.
CCACACCGTAATTACTTCGGATTTTGAGTTCTAAAATTGATTTGCCAACGAATGACAATGGCGCCTGAATCTCAGAAATTATATATCCCTCAATGAAATGCACATCCTGGCAGGTATTGATATTTGTGATTTTTGAAGCAATGTTGCTCGTCAGCTCTATTCTTTCCAGCTCCTTCTGATAGGCATCATCGATATCTTTGCGCCAGATAATCCCGATTTGCTCAGAGTGATCAATTTCATCCACAACCGGCAATGCATTATATTCGGTTTTTGACATTTTCTCCATCACTGCAAGTGCGTTTTGATGGATTGTTACCCTTTCAACTGCTTTATCTGCAATGTCGCCGGCAATAAGCACATATTTTAAATTGTCCTTGTCGAGCAGCAGATCTTTTATGTTATTGATCGAAATGAATCCAAGGAACTCCCCGTTCAAGGAATGGACGCAAAGGTAGGGAACTTTTTTGGAAACAATCTGAGAGACGACTTCGTTAAAATTGGCGCTTTCAGGGATAGCAGCAAAGTCATCCTTGTATATATCAGCCACGCTGATAGTCTTCATGATATGGATTTCAGCTCTATCTTTGAAACTGATATTCTGCAAGAGCAGGCGCAAAGTGTAGATTGATTCCGAAGAAAGTTTTTTGGCAATGATTGTGCTGATAATGGCAGTAATCATAAGCGGCAGTATGAGAGACTCATTTTTAGTCATCTCGAAAACCATAAAAATTGCAGTTATAGGGGCGTGCATGGTTCCTGCAATCATGCCGCCCATTGCAGCAAGAGTGAATGATACAGCCGGTGCTGAGTAATTCGGAAAAAGTATATTCACTATACCGCCAAATGCAGTGCCAAGCATGGCACCGATAAAGATAGAAGGCGCGAAAACGCCTCCTGAACCGCCCGAGGCAAGAGTGACAGAAGTAGCAAGAATTTTGATAAAAACAAGTGCCAGTGCTATTTGCCACACTATTTGATTAGAAATTGCAAGGCTGACGGAATCATATCCGTTACCATAAATCGCGGGGACAAAAATTCCGATCAAACCAACTGCCAAGCCGCCAAGCGCAGGCTTAAGATAGCTGATTATATGTATTTTATTCTCCCAGAACTTTTCAAGTGAATAGAGCACTTTGATAAAAAGAAAAGCAACGAGCCCGCAAAGAAACGCAAGCAAAACGTAAGCATTCAGATCAATAACCGATGTAATGGCAGAACTTACGAACCTGTATTCGGCAAAGTCACCTTCGATAGCGCGTGAAATAACCGTTGCCCAAACGGATGCAATAACAATAGGTGAGAATTGAGCGATGGAGAAGTCCATGATTATTATTTCGACGGCAAAGAGAGCTCCGGCAATCGGGGCATTGAACGATGCTGCGATGCCCGCAGCAGCGCCGCAAGCCGCGAGCGTTTTTAACCTCTTGGATGGGGCCCGGAAAAATTGTCCGATAGTGGAACCAATACTCCCGCCCATCTGAACTATGGGTCCCTCCCTGCCGACGGATCCGCCTGTTCCGATAGTCAGGGCTGAAGCGATCGCTTTAGCAACTGCAACAATGGGAGGGATTGAGCCGCCTTTGAGTAGAATTGCCTTCATTACTTCGGGAATGCCATGTCCTTTTGCCTCAGGGGCGAGAAAGTGGATAAAAGGCCCCATAAGCAGGCCGCCGATGGCTGGAGCAAGAAGCTTAACATACCAGGGAGCAGCTATTGCGCGTTGGAGAAAATTACCTGAGCCGGCAAATGCAACTTTTCCAACAAGGAATATCAGCTCACGCAAACCAACTGCCGCAAGGCCGGTGATAATGCCGATTACCGTTGCATTGAGTATCATGAAGAGGTTCTCGGTCATCTGAGCTTTTGAAAGCAGACCTGAAGCTATATGCGATTGATTTTCGTATAATTTGCAGATGTGATCTTTAAAGGACATTATTTAAGTAAAAGATTGAAAAACATCAGAATTTTGGTTTTGGTTCCCAGTCAAGGCCTTCACAGGGTATGTAGTTCACACTGACATGCTCGTCATAGATAGAGCATCTCTGGCCTGATTTATCAAAGTGCTTGCACTGTCCACATAGAGTTGATTCTTCGAAGTCGTCGATACGCTCCGAAAACGCTTGAATTTGTTTATAAGCAGGAAAGGCGGCAAATCCCCAGAAAGCAAAAAGAGAGAACCACCAATATTGCCTGATATCAAAGTAATCGGTAAGAAACAGAGTGAGAACAATAATCAACAACGTGCGCAGCAAGATACCCCAAACAATGGAACCTGTTGTTATTCGGGGTTGAACAGAGTAATTGTCTGCCTTGCTTGGCAGCCGGAACATAAATATGTCGAATATATCTTGAATTTTCATAGCAAGTAAAATATTGAAAAGCTGAGAGAAAAAGAAGAGAAAGTAAAAATATCGTTTAAATAAGAAAAAAATCTGTATTTTTTTTTCCACAAGGTGTGACAAAATGCTCGCTCAACTGTCTATTGTAGTATGAGTGTGTGCAATTTTAAAAAAAGTGTAAATGGCACGGAAAAGCTACAGTAAGTGTTCGGACAGCGAACTGATTGAAATGCTTAATGGAAATAAGCAGACGGCTACCCGTGCATTTGAAGCAATTTACAGCAGGTATTCAACCAAAGTTTATACATACTGCCTGAAAGTGCTTAGAAACGAAGACATTGCTCAAGATATCTTCCAAGAGACATTCGTAAGGTTTCTGGAAAATTCCGATAAATTGAAAAGTTCTTCTAACATATCCGGTTACTTGATAACCATCGCGAGAAATCTCTGCCTTAATGAGAAAAGCAGAAAGATCACGAATAACCTGGTTCAACTTGAAGAGCATCATCTCTCGATAAATGAGGATAGTTACGAGAAAAAGCAAATAAACGAACTTCTCGATTCCGCTCTCGACTCACTGCCGGTCAAATATAAAGAAATTCTGGTTATGAAAGAATTCATGGATATGACCTATTCAGAAATAGCTGAGACAATTGGTACTACGATAGCAACTGTCCGAATTACAATTTTTCGGGCAAAGATAAAGCTTAAGGACATTATGATCCCGGTAATAAACGATATTGAAAAAAATAGTAAATAAGAAAAAATAGAAGAGACTGCAATGAAAGAGTTTGAATATCTCGATCCAAAAGAAAAGATCATCGCCTTTATCGATGGCGAACTTGATCCTACGGAGTCAAGCGATCTTTTCTACAGG
>CAZIHB010000154.1:0-5651 GCA_964538535.1 uncultured Hyphomicrobiales bacterium
TCTGACCTTAATGACCTCTACAGAAGAGTGATAATCAGGAACAACAGGCTCAAAAGGCTTATCGACATCAAGGCGCCGGAGGTTATCCTCCGCAACGAGAAGAGAATGCTCCAGGAAGCAGTCGATGCCCTTTTTGACAACAGCCGCCGCGCCGTAAGGAGCGAATCGCAGAGGGCGCTGAAATCCCTCGCCGACACGCTGAAAGGCAAGACCGGCCGCTTCCGCCAGAACCTGCTGGGCAAGCGCGTGGACTACTCCGGCCGTTCGGTTATCGTGGTGGGCCCCGAGCTGAAGATTCACGAGTGCGGACTGCCGAAAGACATGGCCGTGGAGCTCTTCAAGCCATTCATCATCAGAAGGCTGATCGAGCGCGGACACGTGAAGACAGTCAAGAGTGCCAAAAAAATGGTGGAACGCAAGACAAACGAGGTGTGGGACATCCTTGAGAAAGTGATCGAAGGGCACCCCGTTATGCTCAACCGCGCCCCAACACTTCACAGGCTTGGCATTCAGGCATTCCAGCCCAGGCTGATCGAGGGCAAGGCAATCCAGCTGCACCCGCTCGTCTGCACGGCGTTCAACGCCGACTTCGACGGCGACCAGATGGCCGTTCACCTTCCGATAAGTTTTGAAGCGCAGCTTGAAGCACTTTTGCTCATGCTTGCACCGCACAACATCATGCACACGCAGAACGGCGATCCTATTGCAGTGCCGTCGCAGGACATGGTGCTCGGCGTCTATTATCTTACCAAATCCCGCGACGGAGCGCGCGGCGACGGCAAATGCTTCTCGTGCGACGAGGAAGTCATCGTGGCATATAACCACAAGGCCATCGACCTCCACGCAAAGATCAAGGTGCGCAGGAATGGGAAGATGCTCGACACAACGACGGGCAGGATCATATTCAACAAGATAGTGCCGGAAGAGCTTGGCTATATCAACGAGCTGCTTGCCAAGAAGAGGCTGCGCCAGATTATCGGCCAATGCTTCCGCCAGGCAGGCCTTGACAAGACGGTCGAGTTCCTTGACGACCTGAAAGACACGGGATTCTCGTTCGCGACGCGCGGCGGCCTTTCCGTTTCGATTCATGACGTCGTTATTCCCGCCGAAAAGCAGGCGATTATTAACAATGCCCAGGGAAAAATCGACACGATTGAAGCTGCCTACAGGAACGGCGTTATTTCGAGCGGTGAAAGATATAACAAAATCATTGATACATGGTCCACTGCCACGAACAAGGTGGCTGACAAGCTCTACTCTGAGCTTGCACAGGACAAGCAGGGATTCAACACGTTCTGGATGATGCTTGATTCGCAGGCCCGCGGTTCGAAGGAGCAGATACGCCAGCTGGCCGGAATGCGCGGACTTATGGCAAAGCCGAAGAAATCGCTTTCAGGCTCGACGGGCGAGCTTATCGAGAACCCGATCATCTCGAACTTCAAGGAAGGCCTGACCATCCTCGAATACTTCATCTCGACGCACGGCGCGAGAAAGGGTCTTGCCGATACCGCTCTGAAGACGGCCGACGCCGGATACCTGACACGCCGCCTTCATGACGTGGCCCAGGATGTGATCATTTCCGAGATGGATTGCGGAACTATCCGCGGCGTGGAGATGACCGCGCTGAAGGACGGCGAGGAAGTGAAAGAGCCCCTCTACGAGAGGATTCTCGGCAGGGTGGCGCTGAACGACGTCGTGGATCCGATCACGAAGGAAGTGCTCTGCAAATCGGGCGAAGTGATAGACGAGGGCATAGCAAACAAGATCGAGCAGTCTGCTTGCGAGACGGTGCTCATTCGTTCCGTGCTTACCTGCGAATCCCGCAGGGGCGTATGCGCCAAGTGCTACGGCCGAAACCTTGCCACCGGCAAGCTTACTGACATCGGCGAGGCAGTTGGCACGATCGCTTCGCAGTCAATCGGCGAGCCCGGCACTCAGCTTACTCTTCGTACGTTCCACACCGGTGGTACGGCTGCTCTCGTGGCTTCACAGTCATCAGTTACGGCCAAGTTCGAGGGTGTTATCCAGTTTGAGAACATCCGCCTCGTGAGCTACGAAGCGGACGAAGGCCAGGTGAACGTTGCAGTGAGCCGCTCGGGCGTGATTAATATTATTGAGTCTGATTCGAACAGGATACTCACGAAGTACGACGTGGTATATGGCGCCATGCTGAAAGTGCATGACGGCGACAAGGTGAGGAAAGGACAGATGATCTACGAGTGGGATCCGTACAACTCGACCATCATCACCGAGCTCCCGGGCCGCGTAAGGTATAAAGACCTGATCCAGAACGTCACGTACCGCGAGGTGAATGACGAGCAGACCGGCCACATTACAAAAGTGGTTATTGATTCGAAGGACAGGACCAAATCTCCCACAATTGAAATTATCAGCGAAGAAGGCGTGGCTGTGAAGGTTTACAACATTCCTTCGCGCGCACAGCTGAGAGTCGATGATGATGAATACGTGGGCATCGGTACTCCTCTTATCAAAATTCCGAGGGATCTTGGCCGTACGCGAGACATCACGGGCGGTCTGCCAAGGGTTACGGAGCTGTTCGAAGCTCGTGCCCCGCAGGGCCCCGCGACAGTGGCGGACATCGACGGCATCGTTTCCTTCGAGAAGCCGAAGCGCGGACAGAGAATCGTGGTCATAACGAGTCTTGACGAGAAGACAAAAACGGAATACAGCATTGCAATCGGTAAGTATATCCTCGTGCAGCCCGGCGATTTCGTCCGTGCAGGCGACAGGCTGACCGAAGGTGCCATCAATCCTCACGACATCCTGAGGATCAAAGGCGCCAACGCCGTTCAGGAATATCTCGTGAACGAGATTCAGGACGTTTACCGTATGCAGGGCGTGAAGATCAATGATAAGCATATCGAGGTAATCGTGCGCCAGATGCTCCAGAAGGTCCGCATCGCCGACGCCGGCGACTCGGCCTTCATCGACAACGATAACGTGGACAGGCTGAAATTCTACGACGAGAACGAAATGCTGAAGGGCATGGTAGTAGTGACGGAAAAGGGCGACTCAAGGTTCAACGAGGGCTATCTGATCACGAGGAAAAAGGTGCGCGACGCCAACAACGAGATCAAGAAGAAAGGCGGCAAGGTTGCCACATTCCGCCCCGCGGATGCAGCAATCGGCGAGCCGATACTTCTCGGTATCACTCAGGCATCACTCACGACCGAGAGCTGGCTTTCGGCCGCATCATTCCAGGAGACAACGAGAGTGCTTTCTGATGCCTCGGTGGCAGCCAAGATCGACAACCTTGTCGGCCTGAAAGAGAACATCATACTCGGCCAGCTGATCCCCGCGGGAACAGGCCTGAGGCACTACCAGGACATAGCCGTGATGAGCGACATAGGGAATATATTCGGCAGGCAGGAGACGGAGCTTCGCGAGCAAAGAGACGAGCGTGAGTTCAGTGAGCTGCCGGAACCGAAATCATACGCCAATGACATCGAGGCAGAGCTCGGCATAGAAGAGTAATGCTGATAGAATTTGAACAAGAAAAGCCCCGCGCTCCAATGGAGGCGGGGCTTTTTTATTAGATTTTACTTTATATGAAAATACAGTTATAATAAGACTTGCTTATAATAAAAGATACTGTGCCGAAATATGTTCAGCATCCTCTGCATGATAAGATAAGTCGATAAAAAAGCATCCGGGTAGGCAATCGCCTGCAAAATAAAAAAATCAGCCAGGTAAGCCCCAAACCTGCTGCGAACGACACAGACACGTATTAAATAAAAGGATAATTAAAATATTACTGTATCTATGTTTGTTGTTCCCGCGGGCTAAGATAAGCAATCGCATTAAGCGTTATATAAGGCAATAGGATAAAACAGCTAAAAAAGGGCTTGCCGCCTTGAAGAAAGGAAATAGAGTACAAGCAAACATATAATTTAGCAAAATCCTTTCAAAAAATCCCAAGAATGTTGAAAATATTTCGTATTTTTGTCGGCTAAATTGGATGCGATTTGGATAAATACTACTTTTTAAAATAAATTCGGTTTATAGAAATGACTGATATTCAGAAACTGCGTAATATAGGTATAGCTGCTCACATAGATTCGGGCAAAACAACCCTGAGCGAGCGCATACTTTTCTTTACCGGTAAAATTCACCAGATCGTCGAGGTGCGCAGCAAGACCGGCGCCGGCCCTACAATGGACTCGATGGACCTGGAACGCGAGAAAGGAATCACAATCCAGTCCGCCGCCACATATTGCGGCTGGAAAGACTTCCGCATCAATCTTATCGACACTCCCGGCCACATTGACTTCACCGTGGAAGTGGAAAGAGCCCTGAGGGTGCTCGATGGCGCGGTGCTCGTGCTCTGCGGCGTTGCCGGAGTGCAGAGCCAGTCGCTGACGGTGGACAGGCAGATGAGGCGCTACAACGTGCCCCGCATTGCTTTCATCAACAAGGTGGACCGCGCCGGCGCGAATCCCGACAGAGTGTGCCAGCAGCTGGCTGAAAAGCTCAACCACAAGCCCGTGCTTCTGACGATGCCTATCGGGCTCGAGGACAATTTCGAGGGAGTTATCGACCTTATAAAGATGAAGGCGGTTTACTACGAGGGAGACAGCGGAGAGCAAGTCGTGGAAAGGGATATTCCCGCACCCCTGCTTGCCGAGGCGCAGAAAAGAAGACTGCAGATGATCGAAGCCATCTCGGACTACAGCGACACCATAGCAGAAAAATTCCTTGCCGATGAAGAAGTTGATAACGACCTTATCGTCAAGACTATCAGAAAAGCGACGATAGCCCTTCACATCACACCTGTTTTTGTCGGCACGGCAAAGCAGAATAAAGGTATTCAGACTTTGCTTGACGGCATCGGAGCTTACCTTCCCGCCCCGGACGAGGTGAAGAACTACGCGCTTGACCTGGACAACAACGAGGAAAAGATCGAGCTGCTCTCCGTGGAGGATAAGCCGACAGTTGCCCTGGCATTCAAGCTTGAAGACGGCAAGTACGGCCAGCTGACCTACATGCGTATTTATCAGGGCAAGCTGAAGAAAGGCGATTTCATCATCAACACCCAGAACGGCAAAAAAGTGAAAGTGCCAAGGCTCGTCAGGATGCACGCCAACGAGATGAACGACATCGAAGAAGCAGTGCCCGGAGAGATCGTGGCAATGTTCGGCGTTGAGTGCTCCTCGGGCGACACGTTCACGGACGGCACGGTGACATACTCAATGACATCGATGTTCGTGGCGAATCCCGTGATAGAGCTCGCCGTGGCACCTAAAGAAAAGACGAAGGAAGTAAACTTTGCCAAGGCCATGAACAGGTTCCAGAAGGAAGACCCGACCTTCCGCGTCAGCCGCGACGAAGAAAGCAACGAGACGATCATCAAGGGCATGGGCGAGCTTCACCTTGAAATATACCTTGAGAGGATCAAGAGGGAATACAATTGCGAGGTGATCGTCGGCAAGCCGAAAGTAGCTTACAGGGAAACGATCACGAAAAAGGAAGAATTCAACTACACGCACAAGAAGCAAACGGGCGGATCAGGCCAGTTTGCACGCGTTGCCGCCTATATCGAGCCGCTTCCGGCTGACAGCCCCGAGCCATACGAATTCTCCAATAAGATCGTGGGCGGAGCCATCGCGAAGGAATATATCCCCGCCTGCGAC
>CAZIHB010000155.1:0-5613 GCA_964538535.1 uncultured Hyphomicrobiales bacterium
TTTCGGAAGGAAAGTCAGGAGCATTTATAATGGCGTTCCGGGCGAGGGAACATTCAATGTGAGAATAAATACTTCCGGGCTTCCCTGCGGTGCATACATTCTGAGGATAGACTCCGGCATGAGCACCAGGAGCGTTAAAATGACCGTGGTGAAATAGAACGTAACGTATGGGATTACTTACGTATTAAAACGTGATAATGTTGAATCGATAAACAGTTATCGTTATAATTTTATATATATATTTTTTGTAAATTTGAAAGAGAAGTTTTCAATGCCGCCCGAGCAGATTTCGAGCGGCATTGAAGTTGAAAACCTGGTTTATTGAAATGTGGGAAAAGTATATTTTAAAAACAGGTTTAAATTGATAATTTTGTGCGTATTGTTGTTGTTATTTACATAATTCATTTTCATAGGTTTTATTAAAAGATAAAACATGGCAACAGTAAAAGAAAAAATCGACAACTTAAAGAGAAAAGATGCCGAAGCACTCTTGGGCGGCGGCAAAGACAAGATTGAGAAGCAGCATGCTTCCGGCAAAATGAGTGCCCGTGAAAGGCTTCATTTGCTCTTCGACAATGGTATGTATCAGGAAATAAACCGTTTTATCGAGCATCGCGGCAGCAAATTCGGCCTTGAAGGGAAAAAACTTCCAGGTGACGGTGTTGCCTCATGTCTCGGTGCTGTTGACGGCAGGTTGGTATATGCTTCATCCCAGGACTTCACGGTTATGGGCGGCAGCGTAGGCGGCAGCCATGCATGGAAAGTGTGTGAAACCATGCACAAAGCCATGAAAAATGGTGCTCCTTACATCGCTTTCAACGATTCGGGCGGAGCTCGCATCCAGGAAGGTATTGAATCACTGAACGGATATGGCGAGATATTCTATCAGAACACTCTATTGTCGGGTGTTGTGCCTCAGATCGCGATCATTGCCGGCCCCTGCGCCGGCGGAGCAGCATATTCTCCGGCTTTGATGGACTTTATCATCATGGTTGACGGCACAAGCCAGTTGTTCATTGCCGGCCCGAAGGTTATCAAAGAAGCAACCGGCGAGGATATTTCGGCCGAGGAACTTGGCGGCGCTATGGCACAAGCAACATACAGCGGCAACGTTCATTTTGTTGCCCGCGATGATGCTGATGCTATCGAGCTGACAAAACGCCTCCTCAGCTATATGCCTCAGAATAACACGGAAAACCCGCCTTATCTTGGTGACGGGCAGATTCGCATATTCGAGGATGAAGCACTCAATTCAATCGTGCCTGATGATCCACGCGATCCGTACAATATGTATGAAATTATCGAGAGAATTTTCGATCCGGGTTCGCTTCTGGAAGTGCAGCCTCATTTTGCAAAGAATATGATCTGCATGTTCTCGAGATTGAACGGAAGGTCAGTCGGCATTGTTGCCAATCAACCTGTTGAAAAATTCGGGTGCATTGATATTGATGCTTCCGACAAGGCAGCAAGGTTTATCAGATTCTGCAACGCTTTCAATATTCCTATCGTTACTTTTGTTGACGTCCCCGGCTTTCTTCCGGGTGTCCAGCAGGAATTTGGCGGCATAATCCGTCACGGAGCCAAGATGCTCTTTGCATATTCCGCTTCGACAGTTCCGAAGATCACTATTGTTGTCCGCAAGGCATATGGCGGTGCTTATCTTGCTATGAGCGCCAAGAGCCTTGGTGCAGACAGGGTTGCTGCATGGCCTACGGCGGAAATCGCTGTTATGGGCGCAGAAGGCGCCGTTTCCGTTCTTTACAGAAACGAAATTAAGAATGCGAAAGATCCGAAAGCAAAGAGAGTCGAGCTTATTCAGAAGTACAAGGATGAATTTGCCACGCCTTATCCTGCCGCAGAAAAGGGCCTTGTCGATGCCATAATCGAACCGAAAACAACAAGGCAGTACTTATCAATTGCTCTTGAATCACTTAAGAACAAGAGAGATTTGCGTCCGCTTAAGAAACACGGGCTTATTCCTCTTTAACATCATTTGAGGTTGAATCATGCAAAAAATAAATAAAGGCGAGCCGATTGTTTTAGTTTCCATAGACCTCGCGAATGGTCTGGAAAACGTGGCCGCTCAGGTCAAAGTTGATATTTCGGCAAATAACATTACCGTAAGTGTTAATCCTTCCGATTCTAACATGTCGGTGTCCGGAAGTGCAGTGGACTATTCAGACGTAGATCCCGAGACTATAGCAGTAATTACTGCCGCGGCTTATGAATATCTCGGCAAGCCTTTCAGGGTGAAATCCGTTAGGATGTTTTCGGATAGAGAAGACACTCCGTGGATCAGAATGGGTAGATTTAATAGTTTAGTTAGTTCTCAAAACTTTTCACATAGGTAAGAATAATGAGTAAGCTTCTTATTACAATAAATGGCAAAAGCTACGAAGTAGAGTTGGAAGTTTTGGAAGAAGATTCACAGCAAGGTTTCTATCCTCCAATGCCGTCTTATGGCACATCTTTTATGCCTCCAAGGCCTGCTCCGATGCCGATGCATGCTGCGCCGGCACCAAGGCCTGCAGCTCCTGCAGCCCCTGAAGCAGCCGGTAATGCCGGCGGCGGCGATACTCTTCCCTCTCCTATCAACGGTGTGGTTCTCGAGATCCCCGTTTCGGTTGGGCAGGAAGTTAAAGAAGGTGACGTAGTTATGGTGCTTGAAGCCATGAAGATGAAAACAAACATTTCATCACCAAGATCCGGAAAGATCAAGCAAATCCATGCAAAGATAAACGATTCAATTGAATCAGGGCAAAACTTGATTTCGTTTGAATAAGATACCGAATCCTTAAAAATAAGCCTGCTTCCAATTGCGGAAAGCAGGCTTTTTTTATTTCTTTTCAGCTGGTTGTTGAATTATCGATTCTTATGCCGTTTCGATGTGCCCACGGTTATGATAAACAATCCGAAAAAAGCGATTGCCATTCCGATAAAATAAAAATACCTGCCGGATATGAAAGTAAAAAATGCCGGTGCTACCCTGGCAACAACAACCCCGATAATTGAAACCGCGATGCCGGAAAGCCAATACCACTTTGATTCTTTCGGCAGCATTATTTCATTCCGGATGATATTAACGTAACATACACAGCTGCAAGAATGGCACTGGTGATCACACCTGAGATGTTCGCACCCAGCGCGTAAGGAAGTATTATTTCACTGGAATTTTCCTCATTAACGATTTTTTGCGCAACCTTAGCCGTTGTCGGCACGCAGCTCACCCCGGCAATACCGATTACAGGATTATATTTGCCTTTGGTGATGAAGAACATGACGTAGCCGCCGATTATTCCTCCAATGCCCGAAAGAAGCAAAGACAGCATGCCCAAAAGAAGCAAAGGCAATACTCTCGGGCTGAGTATGGTATTTGCTTCGCAAAGAACGCCAAGCATCAGGCCAAGGAAAAATGTTGCGCCATATAAAATCGGGCCGCCGATCAAGTCGATAAAATGTGTAAGGCCCGACTCCCGGATAGCCACACCCAGGAATAAGGAGAAAAACAGAGGTGCTGCCACCGGAAACAGCAGGCAGAGCACACTGCAGCAGATCACCGTGAAAGCAAGCTTCTCGCCTGAAGAAATAGCAACAACTTTCTTTGGTGGAGGCATTTTCATCCCCCTGATTTTTTTGGGGACGAGGAGCTTGATCAAATAAGGGTACCCGCCGTAGGTGAGTCCGAGATAAAGATAAGCAACAACTGTGATCGGTACAAAAATATCCTTGGAGAGCATTAGAGAGGTGTAGAGCACCATCGGGCCGTCAGCTCCGCCCACCATTGATATGGAAGCCGCATCATTGAAGCTTAGCCCCATTGCCACGGCAATCGGGAAAGTGGCAATGGTGCCGAATTCAGCACATATTGCGATAAACATGCTTGCAAGCGGCCTGGATAGCAGGTAGCCAACATCAAGAAGCACTCCTATGCCCATGAACACGAGACATGCTATCAAACCATTGCTGAAGGTCATCGTGTAGATTGGCTGAAGAAAATCGATCTGGAGTATGTTAACAAGTGCGTTCGTATCAGTGACCATCGGGTCAAGAAAAAGATTTCCCTGCTTGCCTGCCTCGAGGAAAAGCACACCTGCATTGACAGATGCCATGCCAAGGCCCATTGGAATCATGATCAGTGGCTCGAGAACACCCTTTTTCCCGAAATAAATAAGAATACCGCCAAGTACGATAAGGCCTATTCTTCCTATAGCTATCGTAACATCCGAAGAAAGTAAACTTTTAATACCTTGAAAAAGATTTAAAATGCTGTCAATATCCATCGTTATCAACCATTATTTTGTTTTTTTACTTTAAAATATTTTGGAATCTGAAGCGATGCGAAGATCACTTTGATCAACAAAACAACGAAAAAGGAAATTACGGCACCGATGCCGTAAACCGTAAGAGCTAATGCCAAAGATTTATCCATTTATCACCGCCTGATTATTTTTGTGTGTTATGCTGGGACATAAGTTTCATTCTTCCGATTGAAGCCCAATTCGATGATTCCTGAGTGTCGAGAAATCTGATGGATTTTATCATCGCGGGCCGTTTGAGTGTGGTATAAGCTGCCGCGGCTATCACGCAAAGAATCTCGTCATTAATCATTTCATTCGCGTGCTGAAGAGCCGCTTCATTACTTTCGGCTACGGCAATTTGTGCCGGTAAAATTGTATTGTCGTCTTCGGTTGCAATGTTGAAAGAGCGCTCGGCAAAGAAGCGGAGAAGCAAAAGTATTGCAGCCAAAACAATAAAAAATATTAGAATTCCCATATTTATCAACTACTATGATCAAAAAATCAAATATCTATATCTTTACAAATATATCGAATAATAACAATACTTACTAAAAATCATGACTACAAAATGCAGCGCAACATTCTAACTCATTGTAATACAACAGAATAAAAAATGCCCCGCTTCACGGTGGTGCGATGAAGCGGGGCTCCAAAATCATGATAATTGCTTTACTGCCCTTAGGGCAACTTGTCCGAAACGGTTTCATCATCTCTGTTATAGACGTTGCCTCCGGGACAATTATCATACACAACGCTCCCGTGGCTTACTTTGGTGTCGTTGTTGATTGTAACGCCGTATTTAAGGCTATTCCTGATGATGCAGTCAAAGATAGATAGTTTTGCACCCGTTATGTCCAGATTGGTATCTTCATCTTTCCCGCCGTATTCAATAACGCAGTACTTCATCGAGTTAGATAGCGTGGACTGGATAAATACTCCGTTCCAGAAGCCGGCTTCTTTTGTGATTCCGGTGAATGTAATTTTGGAATCGGAAGTGCCTTCAGCTTTGAGAATAGCGCCATCCCTGACGACAAAGCTCGAACCTGATTGGAAAATCATTGTAACGCCGGGCTGGATGTTCAGGTTAGCTTCCACGTAAACGCTTGCAAGCCTGAATGCAACATCGAGTTTATTTATTGTCAGTTCCTTCGCAACTGTCGTGGAATTGTATTTAAAATCGATATAAGGCACCGGGTTATTCTTCAGGGTCGAAGTTAGGTCAAGAGGTGCAATCTGGGAAATATCATCAAACAGAATCGGTCCCTGGTCGCAATTTTCGATCACGTTATTCTTGAACTCATTGAATTTTGCTGCG
>CAZIHB010000156.1:0-5583 GCA_964538535.1 uncultured Hyphomicrobiales bacterium
TTCGAGGATTATCGAATTTATCGGAAAAATCGTAAGTAATGTAGTTTCTGAACTTTGCAGGAGTATTCTCCTGATTGAAGCCGACGTGGGTCGGAGTACTAAAGTACTTATACTTTAATTTGCAATCCATGAATCTGGATTTAATCAATTCGAATTTTGAAATTGAGATATAGCTTTGGGGAGGAATTTCAATGGATTGCTTCATATTAACGGTTTTCGCGGCAGCATAGGAAATGGCTGTATAACTGCTGTTATCGAAGTAGTCGCTGGAAAATCCGTTAGAAATGAAATGACATCTGTTTAGATCGATAAAAATCGGTTTAGTGCCGATATTATAGATATTAAATGTCATTTTGCCAAAATTCTCCCAAAAATCATAGCTGATACGTACATCATCGTTCGAGAAAGTGTACCCATCAGAATTGAATGAGACGTCGGGGGATTCAACAGTGTAAACCTGCCGAAACTGGATTGTCGTGCAGCTTGCTGCCGCGAATGCCAAAAAGAGTAGTAAAAGCCGCTTTATGTCAAAATCTCCGGAATATTGACAAATTGTTAGCTCGAAAATAAAAGGTAAAACAGCGCAGCGTGATGTTTAATATATAACTCCATAATTTGAATTATTATCGCGCCTGTTTAAGTGAGCAGAATAGCAAAAAAAAAGCCCGGCAGAAGAATGCCGGGCCGGGATTTTTCAGGAGGAAAAAATCTTACTCGTAGAGGCGCAGAAAGTCCTCAAAATTCTCCCTGCGTCGGATTAATTTCGCGGCCGAGCCATCCACGATCACCTCGGCGGGGCGGGGCCTGTTGTTGTAGTTCGAGCTCATCACGTATCCGTAAGCCCCGGCATCGCGGAAGATGACAATATCTCCTTCGGACATGCCGGGCATGAAGATGCCCTTCGCGAAAATATCCGAGTTCTCGCATATATTTCCGCATAAGTTCACGTTCGAGTCGAGAGTATCCTTTCCATACACTTCGATTCTGTGGAATGCTCCATAAAGAGCCGGACGGATCAGCACGCTCATCCCGGCGTCAAGTCCCACGAATGTCTTGTAGCTGTTTTTTATTCCCGAGACCGTCGTCACAAGGAATCCGGCGTTGGCCGCCAGGTACCTGCCGGGCTCTAAAAGGAGTGCGGGCGAGCCGAAACCGTATTTTTCGCATTTCTCGGTGATCACTTCGGAGATAAGTTCTGCCGTGAGCCTGATATTAAGCGGTTCTTCCTCGGTGGTGTACGGCACACCGAATCCTCCCCCGATGTCGATATACTCGGGGACAATTCCGAGCCTGCCAAAGGTTTCACCCGCTATCCTGAGCAATTTCTCTGTGACTTCTGCGAAATAATAGGGCTCGAGATTGTTCGAGCCTGTCATCATATGGATGCCGAAGCGCTTCACGCCGCTTTCGACGGCCAGCTTGTAGGCGTCGTATGCTTTCTCGTAGGGCACTCCGAATTTGGCATCGCTTCCGGCCGTGGTTATTCCCTCGTAGCCGCCTCTGCCGATGCCGGGATTTATTCTGAACGCCATCAGTTCGGGAAGTTTAATCTTCATGGCGCGCCGGAAGGAATTGATGTCGTCGAAATTTATTCTGATATTGCTGCTGAGAGCAGTTTCAAGATCAGAGTTACTCTCGTAATTTCCCGTGTAAAGTATCTTTCCGGGACTGAAGCCCGCCTTTATGGCCAGCATCAGTTCGAAAGGCGAAGAACAGTCGGCTCCGCAGCCGAGTTCCCTGAAGATTTTCAATATGTGCAGGTTGCTGTTAGCCTTCACCGAGAAATGCACTCTCGACTCCGGATAGAACTCTGCAAAGCTCCCGGCAAGGCAACGGTAATTATCCTCAATGATTTCTTTGTCGTAAACGTAGAGCGGCGAGCCGAACTCTTCGACAATTTCCCTGACATCGCAATTTCCGATAGTCCTCATTATTCTGCTCCGTTAATGGGTTCAAAAAGTTCGGAAGTGCATTTATCCCCGAAAAATTCTTCGTGCAGCAATCGGACTGCCTGCTCCAAGAGAGAGGAATCGATTATCACGCTTATATTTACCTCGGAAGCGCCGACGCTGACCATGGAGATATTGATTCCCTGCAGCACGCCAAAGAACCTCGACGCGATGCCCGCCGTGTCTCTTATTCCCTCGCCGACCATGCATATCAGGGCTTTGTCCCTGTAGATGCTGACGGCAGCAAATTTTTCCAGTTCGGAAATGATGGACGCCATCCTGCTTTCATCATCAATCGTAAGTGAGATGCTGACCTCGGATGTTGTCACGATATCGACAGGGGTTCTGTACTGGTTGAAAATATCAAAGACCTTGCTGAGGAAGCCATAGGTGCCGAGCATACGATTTGAATGCACGTTGATGACCGTTATTCCCTTTCTGAATGCGATGGCCTTGAGCATCCGGGGTGCATCCGGAATGTCCAGAATCTTTGTGCCGTGGCCCTCCGGTTTGAAGCTGTTCAGAACGTAAACAGGTATATTCTGCTGCACGGCGGGATAAATGGTCTTCGGATGAAGCACTTTCGCGCCGAAAAATGCCAGTTCCGATGCCTCGGTATAAGTTACTTCTTTGATCAGTCTGGCGTTCGGGATCATCCTCGGATCGGATGTGAGTATGCCATCAACATCAGTCCAGATTTCAAGCGTTGAAGCCTTAAGAAGCGAGGCGAACACAGCCGCGGAATAATCGGAACCGCCCCTGCCGAGCGTGGTGATCCGCCCGGTGGAATCAGATCCATAGAATCCGCCCGTGATGACGATCCGCGATTGCCGAAAAAGCGGGACTGCCTCATTCTGCAGTGCTTCAGCGGTGGCCGCGAAATCAACCTCGGCTTCATTGAAATTGCTGTTTGTTTTTAGAATTTTTGCCGCATCAACGTGGCTGATTGAATGACGTTTTCGTTTGAGTGCATTGAAAATGATGAAGGATGAAAGTTTTTCCCCTTTTGAAAGAATCAGGCCTTTAGCTTTGGGCGATACCTCGCCGAGAATTTCGCTTGCAAGCGCTATTTGCTTCAACGATTCGCATTCCGCGCGGATGAAGCTTTCCGTTTCGGATTTAACGTCAAGCTTCTCTGCGAGTGCCATGTGGCGTTCTCTGATGCTTTCAGTGATCTGCCCGATCTCTCCGTGACTGCCGGAGTCGAGCAGACCGATTATCGAGACGAGGCTGTTCGTCACGCCCGACAGGGCAGAGACGACGATAAGCAAGCCGCCCTCCCTCGATTCTGCAATCAAGCTTAGCCGCTCGATTGCCGCGGCATCCTTTACGGATGTACCGCCGAATTTCATTACTCTCATTTTGATCTCTTCAATAAAACTAAAAACAAGTATTAACGTCATTTGCACAAACTGCAATCAATGCAAAAATAAGTAAATATCGGCAATTGCCCCCATGGGGGCAGCAGGGTGGAAATTTGAATTAAATAAAAATAAGAGGGAAAAAAGAAAAGAGAGCTAAACGTGTTGAAAATAATACAGCTTTTTTATAAATTGCCAAGCTTTTTATTGCAAATGATTGATACATTTTTTTATGCCGTTGAATGTTTAAGAAGGGTAACATGACTGAATTTTCTAAAGAAGAGTTAGCAAAAATAGAAGAAATTAAAGCCCGCTATCCTGAAAAAAAAGCAGCGCTGATGCCCGTCTTCTGGATGGCACAGAAAAAATGGGGCTGGCTTTCGGGCGAGGTGCTGCACTACGTGGCCGATCTGCTCGAGGTGCCCTATTCGCACGCCGAGGGGGTGGCGTCGTTCTATACGATGTACTTCAAGAAACCGGCAGGTAAGTATCATATCCAGGTGTGCACCAACGTATCGTGCATGCTTCGCGGCGGTGAGGATATTCTTGCCAATATATCGAAATTACTTGGAATTGAAAGCAACGAAGTGACGGAGGACGGCCTGTTCTCCCTCGAGGAAGTTGAGTGCATGGGGGCATGCGGCGGCGCGCCGATGATTGCGGTCAACGATGATTATTACGAAAACATTGAAATCAGCAAGGTGGAGGAGCTTATAAACAACTTAAAAGCAAAAGGATAAATTTTTTTTGTAACGATTTTACCGCTCAGTTGTTTATATATATAAGTGATTTTGCAGATTTTGGAAAAGTTCGAAAGATGAAGCGATTAGCAAACAGCGGCAGTTTCTCGAAAATATTTCTCGGCTTCGTGCTGGCGGTCTATTTTATTGATTTTCTCATGGGCAACATGCTGGCGGCGCGTTTCTCGATCGTCCCAACGCTCGTGCTTCAGAAGTACGAGTTCTGGAGGGTGCTCAGCTATCCTTTGGCTGCAAGCACGATCGAGTCAGCTTTGCTCTGCTTTATCGCATTCGCCGTCTATTCAACAAGGCTCGAAGAATTTCTCAACACGAAGCTCTATCCCGTTCTGCTTCTGCTGATAATTATGCTTCACGGCATACTCCACACCATCGTTTACTGGGAGACAACTGTGCCGCTTGCAGGATTGGAGGGCACTGCGATTTTTATAATGATACTGATGACCATGCTCAAGCCCGCCGAGTTAATCAGAATTCACAGGTGGAGGAACGTTAAAGCCTCGTATCTGACGGCGATAATTATCATGCTCTGGCTGTTTATCAAGACCGGCAACACTATCACGGGGGGCAGGCAGCATGTGGCTGAGTTCATGTCGGCAGCAGTTTTCGGGCTTGGGTTCGGTTTCACTACTTTCCTGCAGATCAAGATATTCAGAAATTATTGGAAAAAGAAAAGCGACAAAGCTCTCGCGGAGCTCAAGCTGCCCAAACCCGAGGAAATGAGCATGGCAATGGCAACGAACAACCGACTGCTGAGGAAATATTACAGCAGCATTGAAGAAGAAGTGCAGCGAGAGGTTTGCGTGCTGTCGGACGATCCTGCCGAGAACGAGGAAAGGCTGAATGAGATACTCGACAAGATCAACGAGTCCGGCAAGGAATCGCTATCAAAACTTGAAATAAATTTTCTTAACGAATACTCGAAGAGTATTCAGTAGTTCTATAATAAATTTCACTTATGATTATTCGGAGAAGCAAAGAAAATGGCAGAAAAAAAAGATTACTTAAACCCGGCAAAGCTTATTGAGCATATTGATATTAAAGCTCACGACATCACGGCCCTCGTCGATGCAATGGGGAAAATGGCATTCCAGGCAAGGAATCTGAACCGTGCGGCTACTATTTACAATATGATGCTCGACGACGAGAAATGTGCCGTGATACTCACTCTCGCGGGCTCTCTCTTCAGTGCCGGGCTTAAGCAAATCGTGGTGGATATGGTCAGCAACAACATGGTTGACGCGATTGTTTCCACCGGTGCTAATATGGTTGACCAGGACTTCCTCGAGGCCCTTGGCTTCAGGCACTACCGTGGCACGCCCTTTGTTGACGATAATGAGCTCAGAGACCTGATGATCGACAGAATTTATGACACTTACATAGATGAAGAAGAGCTTCGCGAATGCGACATGACCGTGGCTGAAATTGCCAACTCACTTCCTCCGAGGCCTTACAGCTCGAGAGAATTTATTCGCGAGATGGGTAAATATCTCATGGACAGAAACAAGGGCGAAG
>CAZIHB010000157.1:0-5579 GCA_964538535.1 uncultured Hyphomicrobiales bacterium
CGGCTGTTGTGAACTTTTCTCCAAGGAGGAAAAGCTTGCCGATCTCCTCGGCTGTCATGCCGATTCCCGTGTCGGCCACAGCAATGGATAAAAAGTCATTGCAGCTGCTTTCGAGCAATTCAACCTTGATTCTGCCGCCGGGATTTGTGAACTTGATCGCGTTCCCGAGCAGGTTTCTGAACGTAGATTTTATATAATTCGAGTCGCAGTAAGAAATTATCCCGCGGTCTATGTTCATTTCAATCTCAATTTTCTTGCTTTCAGCCACCGATTGAACAATTCTTATTGATGCATCAGCCAGTTCTGCCAGGTTGTGATTGGCAGGGGAGAAATCTGAAATACCGGTCTGAATCTTCGACCATTCGAGCAGGTTATCAAGAAGCTCGTAAGTTGAATCAGCCGTGCCGCTCAGAGTGTCGAGCAACTTCTGCCTCTCAGCTTCCGAGAGCGAATTTTCGTAGCATCTGAACACTTCAATGATGTTCTTAATTCCTCCGATCGGATTCTTCAGGTCGTGCGCGATTATCGAGAAAAACTTATCCTTTGTCTCGTTCGCCTTGATCAATTCTTGCTCCGATTGAGAGAGCTTTTCATTCAGGTCAAGCAATTTGGCTGCTCTTTCACCTGCAACATCATTCAGATGCTTCAGCTCGTCATTCGAGGCCGTCAGCTCCTCGAGTGCATCGCGAAGCTCGATTGTTCTTTGTTTTACTTTCGATTCGAGCACCTCGTTCGTAAGCTTTGCTTTCTGCTCGGCAATAACCCGCTCGGTAACATCATGTATCAAAGCAAGTATGTAATCCTCTTCGTTGATCTTCAGAAAATTCAGTGACACTGATGCGAAGAACGCGGTGCCATCGGCACGAACATGCTTCCAGTTCGTTGAGATCGGATTGCCCTGCAATGCTGTTTCAAGGGTAATTCTGCATATTTCGGAAGAAAGCGAACCATCGGGCTGGTACTTGGGCGAGAAGTCAAGAGGTTCTGCACCGATTAGTGATTCCGCAGGCACGCGGAAAAGCTCCGAAGCTTTCTTGTTGCATTCAATAAATTTTCCGTTTTTGAGCAGGATAATCCCGTCATTTGCATTTTCAAAAAGTAAACGGTACTTTATCTCGCTGTCCGCGAGCAAATTAAGGTAGGACTGGTCAGCATCCTGTTCCAGCAGGATGATAAAAGCAATTTTAAACCCGAAGAAAAGGGTGGATACCAATTTGGCTTTCATCGGGAATTGGCTGCCATCAGCTGAAACTGCCAAAAATTCGAGATGGGAAGCGAAGCTGGGGCTTGCCTTTAGCTGAAGAAATGCCCTGTTAAACTTCTCTGCTGATTCTTGAGCAACAATTGAAGCTATCGGCAGGCCGGCTATTTCAGAGTTCCTGAAGCCGAACATCTCGGCAAATGTCTGGTTCCAATGGCTGATCTTGTCATTGCTGAGTATCAGAAACGCATAATTGGAGTTGGCAAAGAGCGAATCAAGCATATTTTTTGCCAGAGTGAGAAGAGCAGCCGTATCGATAGCATAAACGTCCCGTGGAGCGCAACAGAATTGATCCGATTCGAAAGAAGCAGGCTTTGTCAGGGTGGTATTATGATGAAAAAATTGCAACATGGTGTCTTTCAGCACCATATTTTCTGCTTTTAAAGCAGCATTTTCCTCTGATAAGTTCAAATAGGAGAAATTCACCATAAAACCATATAATATTTACTAATAACCATGTAAATTAGGAAGAAATATGCTTAAAAACAACCATAATCAGCATAATATTTGAGATAACTCCCTTATAACCGAATTTCTGATTGATTGAACCAAGTGAAACAATGCTGATAATATTCACAAATCAGGCAAGCCTAATATAATGGAATCGGTGAGCAGAATAAATTTTTATCCTATTATCGACACAAAATATAGATTAAAAAATAAAAAATATCGATAAATTGGTGCGCATTGAAATATTAACGATTGGGCTGAGCTGGCAGGTTTGAAATTGGCAGAAATCATTGCAAAACGAATAATAGCAGGCCATGTTAAAGCAATTATAATATAAAATTGAGCTTATTCTTTTATAAAGTGATTGTGTGATAATAGAATTGTAGCATAGCGGCGACGGAAACTAAAATAAAATTCCCCGTGCATGCATAAATTCAACTTTGTAACTTGCTTTATCAATAATTATTATGATAGATGCCGTCCAATGAATATTTAATTCGCCGGGCCGGCCGAAAGAAAAAAAATGTTGGTGAGCCTTGCTGCATTGCGGCGGGGAAAGAGCAACTCAGGTCATGGTGTTGAATTATCGATCGGATGAAATATCAGGCTGAACTACCTTGATAGTAACATATTCGGATATAATGAAATAAAGAGAATTGCCGGGGTGATGCTCTCGAGAAAAAAAGCCGAAATCTTTATCGGATTCCGGCTCATTGCATGAGAATAAAAAGCTATTTCAGCACAATTCTTATCACCGCGCTTTCGGCCCGCTCTGAACTTATAGCCGCGAGGTAAAGTCCTGGCTGCAGGCCGGCAATTAATTCCGGTGATACTTCGATTGTGTGGCTTCCGATTGCGGTTGCCGTGGCTGGCTGCAGTATGGCCGCCTGTCTGCCTGTAATGTCGTGCAGCGCGATCGTTATATTTCTTTCCCCGGTGAGGGAGTATGTGATGGAAAGTTTTCCTGATGCCGGATTGGGTGAAGTGGAAAGTACCGTGATTGCGCCGTTACGCCTGCGGCACACGTCGAAATAGCCTGGTTCCGAATGGAGGCCGGTGCATACCATCACTATAGATTCCTCTGTTATTTCGTCAATGGAATTGATCAGATTCCACTCACTTTGAACCTTTTCACGCTTGTCGGGTTCGAGAGCAGCGAGGAAACTGCTGTCAGGATAGTACCAGTAAATCGTGCTGCTGTCATTGCCTGGAAATATAACGGGGACCAGAAGTTTTGTTTTAAGCTCGTTGTTTATGTAGCTCCACCTTTGGGCTAATACGCTGTCGCTTCCGTAATGTTTCAGCTGCTCTTCATATGATGTGCGTGCCTGGTAGTAGTGCTCCTTTAGAACAGGGTTGTCTGTGAATTCCAGGAATGCCCCTTTTAAAGGGATTTCCATGATACAATTATCACGAAAAAATGCCATACTTACTGGAACATTCGGCAGATAATCCTTGTTGCTCCAACCGTTATACTCAACAAATAATGAGTCTTTTGAAGCCGGAATAAAGTATCGGACGAGGATTTTGGCTGCTGAAGTGTCATAGCCGCTTTTGGCAAGTTTGATTAGATAGTTCTGATCATACATTCCTTCATCACCAATCTTATCGTGAAGCTCCTCAAATCTGTCCCAGATAAAACTGACACCATTGCCGGTGAAATGCCCCCCAAGCCTGACTGCTTCTTTGACATCGAGTTTTAGTGTGGTTATCCCCGAAATTAAAGAATTAACAGAATTGTTGGAAAGCTGAACTTTTACCTGGTTCCACCCCGGAGTTAATGGTAAGGTTGAGTCACCGCCATTATGGCTTTTTCTTGTCGCAATGGCTGATTTCTGCGTAGCCTCTCTTTCTGCCCTATACATCTTATCATTGCTGATTTCTTGATTGTTCCGATCAATAGTTGAAGCAGAACAATCTTTCAGAGAGGATGCTCTGCTATCATCGCTTTTCTTCATTGCTTCTGCCGGTTGATTTTGCATTTTTTCGGAGCATGATCCTCCAGATGATATCTTTTCGGCCGGGGGAGCCGTCAAAAGCAAAAATGCGGCTGCAAGCATAGTGCCGATGCCTGTTATTGTCATTATTTGTTTTCTCCATTTTGTAAAGAATGAGATATGGTTGCCTTCAGCGAATTCGACATTCTGAACGGAGCTCCTGAGTTCGTCAATCGAAACGAGCGGCGATTTGTAATCTGCTTTTTTGGCTTTATCTATTATATCATTCAGATTCATACTCATTGCTATTTCCTTTATTTAAGGCTTTCGGGAAAAGTGGCTTCAATTTTTTGCACGTGACTTGGCTTTCTTTCGGAGAGCTGCTCGGGAATCATCAGGCATTTAAGCTTTTGTTTTGCCCGGAAAAGCCTTACTTTGACGTTCGAAATGCTGATTCCAAGCACTTCTGCAATTTCTTTATGCGGCAGGCCTGTCAGTTCAGCCATGATAATGATTTCTCTCTCGGCCTCGGGCATGGAGTCGAGCGCCGCGTACATTATGGCCACGTCCGTGCGCTCTTCCGGGCTTAGCTCCTTTGAATAGAGCTCGTCGAAGTCTTGCGGCGGACTGGGCAGCGCGCGGCGGCACTTGAACAGCAACTCCTTGTGGGTTCTCGAGATGATGGTGAACATGAATGACTTAAGTGCTATTTCATTCTTCAGGGCCGGGCATGAGGCATGGCCGCGCAGAATGGCCTCGCTCAGCACATCTCCCGCGATGGCCCTGCTCCTTGTCAGAAAAATTGTGAAGCGCTCAAGATCTTTCATAATCCCCTGCAAAGCATCAAAGTATTTATCAGTGCAATCTATCATATTCCATCTTCAATTTGTTTCTCGCAAGATAAGTGTTGCGAGCCGAAGAAAGGTTACAAAAAAAAATTCCATGGACGCCAATAAAATTGGCAGAAAGAATAAACAATTATTTTGTAATTTAATGTAATAAGTTTTATCAAGAGAAATTAAAGGACATCTGATATGTTTAGACAATTTCTTACTATTTCCATGGGATTTGTCGTGGCAACTCTGATGATGAGTTCATTTATGGCATCTGCAATGAATGAGAGGCCTTTAAACGTTAAGAGCATAACGCGCAAGGATATTCCCCGCGGGATTAAAGTAATCGGTAAACTGAAGGATGCAAGATCATGGGAAGATAAAAATGGCACTAATCTACTGACTGTTTCTGTCAAAGGGCCACTGTATGAAAAGGGGCAGGAATATGAAGAAGGGGTTGACCCGGAATTCTACGCAATTCTTTACGCAAATCAGTATTTATTGACCAAAGATGGATATAAATTATTATGGTCTTTCGGAGATTCTGTGCGCCGGTGCGATTTTGAAATGTGGCTTGGAATAATGCCAAATTCAATAAAAATTACTGATTTGGATAGTAATGGGGTATCCGAGACTCTGTTTATTACAAATAGCAGCTGTAGAAGTGACGTTACGCCTTCCGACATGAAATTAGTTCTCGTTGAAAACGGAAATATTATGAAACTTCAGGGCTATATGGCATTTTTAGAGGATTTGTCCGAATTTCCGCCAATTGATCTAAATAAATTTGAACCCAACCTCCAAAAAATTGATACGAAAAATATGACCAAATATGATAAGGAAAACCAAATTTACGGAAGATACAATAATGAGGACGATTTCAAGAACAAACCGAAGTTGTTTTTTGAGTATGCAAAGAAAGAATGGCTGAATCACATCAAGTTGGATTCTTTTGAACGTTCGATATATGATAAATAAAAAAATCGGAGTTGCTTAGGGGAATTGAATACTTTGAACAAGAGACAATATCCATAAATAAATCCCCCCGCGGAAACATCGAGCATGACGATTCCGCGGGGGGACATTTAGTAAACTTAT
>CAZIHB010000158.1:0-5576 GCA_964538535.1 uncultured Hyphomicrobiales bacterium
AACGACCGATGAGTTGAAAAATACTTATGGATACATTCATCCGCCAAGGGCAGCCAGGGACGTGAGGGAAGCCGGAATCCCACTTGAAACGCACATTGTGAAATCTTCGAATAATAAGTCTATCGCCGCGTATCGTTTTGGTGACATATCGCTTTTTCAGAAGCAAAGAGCTTCGGGAAGGATAAAATTCCCAAAGAAGTTCAAAAAGTTCCTTTTTGAGGTGTCCGGGGGACACTGTTCAATTTGTAATGGAATTTTCGAATCAAGATATTTGCAGGTTGATCACCGTATTCCGTACCAAGTGGCGGGCGATATTGTAAATGAATTGGTTATGCCCGAATTCATGCTGCTTTGCGGTTCTTGCAACAGGGCAAAATCATGGTCGTGCGAACAATGCGAAAATTGGAACAAGGATAAGAACCCAAATGTCTGCATGGAGTGCTATTGGGGTAGTCCTGACAAGTACATTCATATTGCTATGAAGGAAATGCGGAGGCTCGATATTGTGTGGGCCGGTGACGAAGTCAGGAACTATGATACAATCAGTAACGTGGCCGTAGAAAATAGGACAGATCTGCATGATTTCGTTAAGAAAATTTTGAAAGAGAAGGCGGGAGAATAGGTCTCCCGCCGACAATTTCCTCTACTCCACCACAACTTTCGCCATGAACACCAGCCCGGCGGGCGATTTCAGCAGCGCGAGGTAAAGACCGGGCGCCAAGCCGCCGGCATCAATGGCCCCGCGCTCTGGGCCGAGCCCGGGCAGTTGCCGCGAAGCAACAAGAGAACCGGAGGTATTATATACCTCAAGGCTCCATGTGCCTTGCTCGAAAAGGTTCAGCCGGAACTTCATCTCATCTCTCGCGGGATTCATCGCGGGCGCGATTGGGGGATTGCCTGCGGTATAGCTGATCAGGCGGTCGCCCCCAGCCTTGCAGATCTTCGTCTTGATCTTGCCGGCATCGGTTTTCCCGATCACGGGCTGCTCCAGCCCTTCAATCCCTTTTATCACAACCTTGCCGAATTTTACAGCCGAGATTTCTTCATCGCCAAGCAGGGGCAGCAATCTGACCGCTGCCATGGCGGAGCTGTCCTCGGGCTTGATTCCGCGGGGTATTGCCATGATGACGGACCATTCGTCCTGCTCCTCGGTTATTGAAAGAAGCTCGACATCGCTGCCTGCGCCTGATTTTATGGCTTTGGGGTAAACGACGGTTCTGTTGAATCTTACCTCGATCGTGTCGGAACTGAATGCAAGGGTTTTGTTCTTGTCCCGGTGGCTGACGAAGACCGGTATGTCAATCAATTGCCCCGAAACGGGATCGCACTCGATGCTGCCGATTGAAAAATCGATCGTGTCCGCTTTTGATGCGCGGCCGTGCGCGACGATGAAAAATGAATCGAGGCATGAGCCGCAGGAATAATCAATCCTGACGGAATCGGTGTAATCACCGTCGATTTTCGGCCTGAAGGTGATGACTAGATTTGTATCAGTGCCTGAAGGCGCGATCGTGTCGTTCTCGATCAGTGTGCCGGGCAGAATAACATCTTTATATTTCGATGCGGGATGGACTTTCAGTATTTTCACCGGCAGCTTGAGTTTGTTTTGGACCGGGATCACGGTGCTGCCCGCGGTGCCGGGCTGGGCCTCGGGAAGTTCAAGGCTGAGATCGGGCAGTTTCACTTTCACCACTTCGGCACGGAAAAAGATTGTCGTGTCATATCTCGAGCCGTTGAAATCGCAGGATATGGTGATAAATGCCGTCTTGACTCCCTCGGAGTCATCGATGGGCCTGAAAACAATTATCCTTGGCAAATCCATGCCCGGATCGAGCGACAAGGGGTAGGACAAGCCGTCGGGGCGAAGCTCGAAATAGTCCTTGTCGGGCCCGCCAAACAATGATATTGAATAGATTGTGGCCTTAACAAAGCCTTTATTTTTGAAAACTATGGTTTTCCAGATTGAATCGCATGGAGAAACCATGCCGATATCGACTGCTTCCGGGATGTTGACAGTGGGAGCAATAACTTCGGCTTTCACCAGGTAGCGAAGCGTGTCGAAGCAAGGGCCTTCCATTACTATGGTTATGCTGTCGAGAAACTTTCCCGGCACGGGGACGTTCAATATTGTATTAATGAAGGCCACTGAGGAGCCGGTGCTCACCAGGCTGTCGGAGACTTCAAGCGTGATGCAGGGATTGTTGTTGATTATCCTGAATATGCGCTTGTCCTTGGCTGATGAATTATGCAGTGTGACCATGTCAATAACCTGCTGGCCCACCGCAATTTTGCCAAAATCGATGGTGTCGGGCGTCACGGACATCACGAATTTCTCGCTTTCTCCCTTCAGGTCAATCTTAATTTCCGGCAGGAGCGGGTCATCCGTTTTGATGGTCAGCTGCGCGCTTTTAGGGCCGGGATCAGCGGGAGCAGGTATGTATCTGACTACGTAAACCAACGCGTTTGTCCCGTCGTAAGGCGGCAGGTCCATGTCATTTTTCTTTGGATTGACAATAGCGAAGCATTCGGGATTTGCCCCGGAGATTGCTTCACCGATGAATATCTTTCTGTTGGCCGCCCCGTAATTGCGCAGCTGAATGGTGTCAGCCGGGCTTTCGCAATGATTCAGCATACCGAAATCAATGGCGGTTTTGGACGGAACTATATCTGATGATAGGGCACAGGCCGGCCACGCTGCAAGAGCGGTCATCAGAAGGAGGATATGCATTTTTATGTATTTGGGTATCGAAATCGTCATAAGCACACAACAAAATGTTCCAAAAAGCTAAATCTCAATAATTTTAGAAATTAGCAAGAATTTGACTGAAATAAAAAATCTTTTGGCAGTAAATAAAAATTTATCTGAAATTATTACGTATATTCAAACGGAATAAGGCATATGACCTGTTATTTGATTTGAATTTTGTTGAATCATAAATTTGAGGTGGAAGCCATGTCTTACAAGGAAAAATACTCGGCCGAAGAATGGGAAACATTATCATTGGCACCCTATTGGCTCTTTCATGCCATTGCCTCGGCGGATAACAAAATTGATAAGAAAGAACAGCAATCGGTAAATTTCCTGATAGCAAATTCGGGCTTGTTCACATGCGAGCTATTCAGGGAAGTGCTGGTGGAAGCTAAGAATTACGACACGCTTCGCTCCAGGTCCGCGTCAGACAACAGGGACTATAAAACCGGTCTGACGGAAACCGGAAGGGTGCTTGATTTCCGCACGGAACCCGATATAGCGGCAGATTTCAAGCATGCCTTGATTGCCATGGGTGTTTTCATCGGGATGAGTTCAGGAAGGATGTTCGACTTCAACTTCAGCCCCGAGGAAGAAGAAGCACTGACGGATCTGGGCAAATACCTCAACATGAACGTTCACGGCGTGCTCAAAACAACGGTTGTGAGGGATATTCTCGGTAAGTTGCCAAGGTAGGCAGCTTGGCCGACGGATTAATCTCCGGAAGGTGCAAACCAGGCAGACAATAAACCGGAAATGGCCGGGCAGCCGGAAAAATTCCAAATCCAAAGGGGGCGGAAGCAGAGAGAAAATTCAACTACAGTCCGTCGGAACTATCGGATAAGCCGATGTGCTATTCGGAATAAAAAAGCGATATAGGGCAAGGGGGAGGCGGAGGGCCGTGCCCCCTTTGCTTTTTTTTAAGGCAATATATTTTTTCTTGTGAATGATCGCGGATAATAGTATATTTAGGCAGTTTGAATTAACATTGAGCTTTAAACCATTTTGCGGATGCTTATTGATTCATACACTACCATTTTGGAATTTGGGTTGATCCCACGGGCTAAGAGATAATTCAGCAGTTTTTTTTGTATATTATCGTGCTGAATTGAATTACAAAATATTGGGGTGTGTATGATAGGCCGTATAATTCGAAGACAAATCCTTTGTATGATTATTCTCGCGGCAGTCGGCATTGTGATGCACGGCGGCCGTTTGCTATGCTCGGACGATGACGGGCTGAGAGTGGTCAGCTCAAACTCGCGGGAGCTTGTTTTAAGCCTCAACCCTGTGTTTCTTGGATTTGATCGCGTGGTGACCGTCAGCGGTGCTGAAGCATGGATCCCAATGCTGAAGAACGCATTCCCCGAGGGGACGGCAGTGGGTGCACCCGCCCTGCCTGTAATGAAATTCAGTATCGCGGTGCCCTCCGAATCGGGTGCGTCAATTGCAGATGTTCAGGTGTCGGGCGGCGGTAAGTCGTTCACAAAACTACCGGCCCCGAAGCCCGGTATGAGCATTTCAAAAGGATTTGCCGAGGAAATATACACAATTGATCCGGCCCTCTACGCATCGTTCAGGAATCCGGGGACAGCATCACTGAGATACGTCGGCATAGCCGGTTCAGTCAGGATAGCCGAGCTGGCCGTCTGCCCTGTTTCATACAACCCGGCAGACGATAATATCAGGATAGCCGAAAAAATTACAATCAGGATACAATTTGATGCCGCGGGCGCGGTAAGCCGGCCGAATGCAGCAGCGGCAATCATGCCCGACGTGCTTAACCCTGACATGGCAGCCGAATGGCAAGTATCGGGCGATGCCGCCCGGGCCCGCCTGCTGAAAGCCGGGGCAGAGCGCATCCAGGCAGCGGGCACGAGCCGGTTGAAAATAAAAATCACCGAGGATGGAATATATAAAATTGATGCCGAGCAGATTGCTGCCCTCGGCATAAGCACCGACGCGGAATTTGCACGGACGGTGAAGCTATTCGGCACCGGCGGCAGAATGCTCAGCGAGTCCGTCCCCGACGTGGCGAAAAACATGATGAACGAGCAGCCCGTGATCGTGAAGACGAAGCCGGGCGGCGAGCTGGAATCAATCATATTTTACGGCTGCGGCACTCGCGGGTTTGATCTGAAAGCAGGAAAAGTGCAAAGATATATCAACCTCTACAGCGAGGCGAATTCATACATTCTCGGCTGGGGCGGCGAACCCGGACAGCGCGCCGCCGAAATGGCGCCGCCTGTGGAAGAGGCAGCGTACAAGCCCGAAAGCTATATTAACCGAATTCTGAATGAAGAAGAGCTCAATTGCGCGTTTACGAACGGTGCCGGCAGGCAGTGGTTCGGCAAATCCTATTTCCCGTCACCCTTTATTGACATGCTGCCTGACCTCGACCGCTCCGGCAAGATATTGTTCAGGGTGGCAGCGGCGCACAGGTCCGACGGCTATGGAAGCTTTACCGTGGCGGAAGGTAAGGATACTATTATGAGGATACCTCTTTCTTCAATTAATCTGGACGGTTCGGACCATGCGGCATGGGGAGTCGGAGAAGCTATATACCCGGCTTCGAAAATTGCATCCGACTCGCGCAGCTCGCTGAAAATGACCTATTCCACGACGGGCAGCGCGACTGCTGCTTCCTTCGTGGACTATTATGAAATACATTACCCCCGGTATTTTGTCCCGATAAAAAACGAGATAAGCTTTATCGAGGAATCGAAAGCTGATACGGTAGCAGAATACTCGATTAACGGGTTCTCGGGTGATATCTACGGTTTTGATTGTTCAGACAAGAGGAATCCGAAATTGCTGAAGAACATAT
>CAZIHB010000159.1:0-5567 GCA_964538535.1 uncultured Hyphomicrobiales bacterium
CTCCTGTGCCCGTTGTGTCCTTATACTTGATGCTCACCGGCAGCGTGCAGCCTTCGTAACTCGTAATGCAAAGGCATACGCTGTCCTGTGTACGCGGTGTTATCGTCATATTCAAAGAACTATCAGAATTGCTCAATTGGCTCGCCGTCAATCTGAGCACTTCATCTATTGCATCATTTTTCAAACCTAATTTAATCTTTATTCCGTTGCCGGACTTTTCTATTTTATCAACAGTAACATTTTGTCCAAGCGCTGCCGCGTCTTTTATTTCAATCAGGCCGCCTTTGTCCGGCTCAACTGTTATCTCTGCACTTTCGGCTCTCGAATCTTTTCCGAGCCTGATTCTCAGGTCAATGTTCTCTTCTTTCCCGAAAATCATAGTGCAGCCGGCCTGAGTGCTTTCCACCCTGAAAGCTCTTTCTGCTTTTTCCGCGATTATCGGAACGACAACCGCCGGAATCAATTTGCCGATTACCGGCTTAAATTCCTCCGTGAAATCTATGTATTTCATCGTGACGTACGTTGTGTCGGGGCATTCGCCGATATATTCACCGGTCATTCCGAACAATTCCTTATTCCCTGAAACGGGCGGCAGATTGATCTTCATGTTTGTCGCGTACCCCGTGGCCATTCCGCTGTCACTGTCGAACAGCATATCTTTTGTGTCAAAGAACTCGGATAATGTGTTTACATATATCCCGTTTTTAAATCGAAGCTTGGTCTTGTCGTAACGAACTTCAAAATTGTAGCCATAGAGGGAATCCTTTATTGCTATGCTGCCCAATCCGAATGTGACAAGAACTGCTTTTTCGCTTGCCGCTCCGCACACGTCTGGAATAAACCTGCTCGTGCCGACGACATCGATAGTTTTTTCGGCTTTCAAAATCCGGCTGTTGCCTGCCGCAACAAGCAACAGCCAGTTAATCATCAATATGTAAACAAGCTTCTTCAACTGCTTATTCAATAACCATCTTCATTGATTCGGAAACACCGTTGCCCGTAAGCCTGTAGATATACATGCCTTTTGCAACTTTTTCGCCGGCATTGTTCAGGCCGTTCCAATCGAATGAATGGATGCCCGTGCTCAATTCGCCGTTATGAAGTGATTTAACTGCATTGCCCATAAGGTCAAATACTGTCAATGAATAATTGCCGTTTGAAGGTACATTCACTGTGATCGATGTTGCAGATGTGAACGGGTTCGGCTGGTTCTGCACGAGAACGCTTGCACCCTTCATATTTTCAACCGAGCTGAGTGTGTATGTAACGTCAGAAGCTGATTTGTCGTTGAATCTCACGTTCGAAAGCTTAAGCTCTTTACCGTTGGTTCTTACTGTTACGAAGCATACAGGTTCTTCATTCGAGAATGTGCCCGTGCCTGCAACCACAACTTTCGATGCGCCGTTTGCTGCGTAAAGATCGCTGTTTGTTGTTTCAACGTTTGTGACTTCGCCATTCACGTTGAACTTGAAGCTCATTGCGCCTTCGTTATTGCCGTTGATGTAAACGGGGAACCTGAACGTGTTTTCTGCAATCTTGGTTGTTCATTGTAATGCCGTTAGCATTGAAGTTCTCGGCACTGATTTTACCTTTCTTAACAACTGTATCAAGAAGCCAGGGCAATTCCGGCACTCTTGCTGCCATGTAGTTGAGGATCAATGATGCGTCATACTCGTTGGCTTCGAACATGATCTGCTTTGTCGAGCTGATGTCGTTCGGAAGGTCTTCGTAGTAGTTCACGCTCTTCTGTGGGATATTAATCCTTTCGCCCATGGTGTTCCTGTAGTACCTGCCATTGTGGTTCACGTCGCCGTGGAATGCAGACCTTCTTCTGATTGAATCGAGAGGTACATCCGTGGCCACGCTCTTCATGATAAGCCTTGCATCGTTCACTGTAACGAACCTGTTCTGCGGCAGCTGATAATGTTTGTTACCAATTGCTTTCGAGAAATCAACATCGCCATCGCCCCACCATTCATCAACGTTGAATCTTGTCATAGCTTTGAACAAGAATTTTGCTTCTTTGATTGGTGTAGGTGCCCATTCGTTTGAAAGAGTCTGCACGTTGCTGACTTCTTTTGCATCGTAGCCGGGATTGGCATTCAGAAAGACATCATTGACAAATGCATTCATGTAGTCTGCTTTTGTTCCAATGTTGATGCCTTCGCCCTTAATACCAACTGAGCAATCCTTTGTAAGAATCAGGGGGTTGTCTGTTGATGTAAGGAACGGGTTGCCGCCTGTTGCGCCATAGAAGAACTCAATATTGCCCTGCTTCGAATATTTGTCGGTTGATTTGTACAACTTAACCTGGAAGTTGGCAATACTGTTTTTCAATTCTTTACCGTTATACATGTAGTTAACGTTCAGGTTCTTCCATTGGATAGTCACAACGTCGCTTTCCAGTTTATAGGAAATTTCCGACGGCAAGAATCCGTTTGCGAACTGGTCTGTAAGATCCCTGTAGATATGGTCGCCCCAGAGAGGAGCAATCACGTTGACCGGGTATGAGTTAGCATCAAGGAAGAGTGCTTTCGGATCTTTTGGCTTTACAAAAGGAGGCAATTGCACGACTCCGCTGACTTTCTTTCCGAAGGTAAGAAAACCGTTTACGTTGACCCATACTTTATTATAAGCTTCACCGTTAAATTCAAAATCGAATCCAAGATTGACAGAAGCATAACCATCATCATAATCGCCATCAGAGAAGTTCGGAGGCAAGCCGAACGTAGCTCTCGGGATGATAACTACCTGGGGGTCTGTCTTGCTGTTCAATTCTATATAGCGGTCAAGAACAACCCTGACGGTATCAAACTCACCGTAAACCTGAGCCTTTACCGTATGCGGAGACATTGCTGCCGCCAATACCAGCATCATCCCCAGGGTAATTTTCAGAAACTTATTCATTTTTAACTCCGTTTATTTAAACTACTATTTCCGATTTTATTATCGGCAGGCCCTTTCGAGCCTGCCTATAACCTATTTTACTTAATAATTACAACAGGATATACTGAAGTAGCCGAACCTGCAGCCATACGGATCATATAGGAACCGCTTGCAAGATTTGCATTTGCATTCCAGTTGATTGTATAGTTTCCGGCAGCATAGTCTGCATTGATGATCGAAGCAACAACGTTGCCAAGATTGTCAATAACATCCATTACTATTCTCGAATCGTTCTTCAAGCTGAAGGATACGTTGGTCGAGCCGTTGATCGGGTTTGGCGTTACAGCGTTGATAGCTGTCTGTGCAATATTCGTGTTGTTTTCTACGGAGTTGGCCACATCATAGAGAATGACGAACGCATTGATCGTGTTGTTATTGATAACGAGTGTCATCGTCTTGTTAACATCATCCCATACCGGTGTTACACCAGGAATATAGGAATTCTTATCCTTCGGCTCTTTCATATCGAAGCTGAAAAGATTACCATTGCTGTATGCGTCGCGGATGTACCATATCGAACCCAGCGGGTTGCGTGTAGCATCATCTGCTGCAGGAATTTCCTTCGTGTCCCAGGTGATCTTGACCGGATAGTAATCCGATGTCTTGCCATTCTCGCCGCCTGATTGAACCAGACCGGTGTAGATGTACGTGTTGGGCAACGTGGTTGTAATCTCTTTAAGCCTTGGATAGATGCTTCTCAATGTACCATTCGTTAACGGAATTGACCATCTTGAATCAAATACGTCAAGCGGAGGCAACGGAGGCAACTCGAATTCGCAAAGGTTGTTATCAAGATGTCCTCTGAAGCGTGCATCTGGTGTTTC
Organism: uncultured Hyphomicrobiales bacterium; assembly: GCA_964538535.1. GTDB lineage: Bacteria > Bacteroidota > Ignavibacteria > Kapaibacteriales > UBA2268 > CAZIHB01. Next base: position 3,771 of record CAZIHB010000159.1, read on the forward strand.
AGTGCCGTCACCGGTTGTCACACCGTTCAGATCCTGGATCGGAAGTGATGATGTACCCCATTCGAGCACCTGGAATGCACCCTTGCTGTTCTCAATTTTCAGACGGCTGATGAAATCAGTTTCCTGTGACATCTGAAGTCTGAACATCAATGTGTCTGCCTTGCCATAGCTGTCAGTAGCAACGATCTTAACTGTAATCTTTCCGTCTGCGCTCGGGTTGAGCTGGAAGTTATTCGTGAAGATCCTTACGCTGATCCTGCCAAGTGAATCCACTTCCTGAGTTGTGATTTCTCTCGGGTCAACGTCCAACTTAGCTGTTTCAATTTCAGTATCATTCTCTGTGAGAAGCTTGAGTGTAAGTTTCTCTTTGCCGTCCTTGCGGAGAAGGTCAGCATCACCAACCATTACCTTGTCGCTCCATGCTTTGCCATAGTCAACGCATACGATAGGCGGGTTGCCGTCGATAAATGGATCGTGGTTGATCGATGTTACGTCGAATTCAAACTGCCTGTATGTTCTCAAGCCGTCTTCGTCTGTTACTACTACTGTTGCTTTCACTTTCTTAGGCGCGTCGGTTACTATCGGTGTGCCATAGAGAATACCTGATTCCTTGTTGATCTTCAACCATTTTGGCGTGGTCTTCAGAGTTGCAAGGTCAAATGCGCCTGCTTCTGCGAAGCAATCGTCGTATCTGAGTGAAGTGCGTGTTTCATCTTCATAGATAAGTTCAAATGTGTGCATCTGGCCGAAGTTAGCATCTTTAATCTTGATCATCTTGTTTGTGTCAAGAAGCTGCGGATTATAGTCTGTTCCTTCGATAGCAACCGGAATCGATGTTGTCATGATTTCCGGAGCAACGTTCACAAGCACCGGCATTTGCTTATAAGCCAAGCCGCTGTGGCCGTCGTTTACTACTACCGTGAAGAGTGTATCGGTGTTGAACGCGCCGTTATACTGATTCTTCGGTGCGAGCATTGCCAAAGCTTCGTCCCTTGGGATACGGATGTTCAGCTTGCCGCTTGTTGTGAAGTCGGTAGCATAATCATCTTTGTTGCCCATGTCTTCTTTGTCATATTTGAACATATACTGGCTGGACATCCAGACCGGTTTATTCTGTGTGATGAGTTTCGGATTTGGATTGCCGAATGCATCGCCGTCATAATCGGTTGTGTCGATTGTTGCAGTATCTTTATCAAATGGTCTGATTGCCGTGTTTGCAAAGCCGTATGCTGTCCTGCCGAAACGGAAGTTCCAGCCTGTTGCTTCTGCCCACGCGTCTTCCTGCTCGTCGTCCGTGTTGAAGTCAACCTGGAACCTGAGCTTATCTGTCAAGTTTGCTTTAAGTTTGCCGTCTTTTGTTGTCGAGCATGTGTAAACCGATTTCTCGTATTGTTTCTGCTCAACTGTCCTTGTTTCGAAGTTTGTCATTACGTCGATCGGGCCTAGTTCATCTGCCGGAGCGTCCGGTTCGATAAATCTTGGCATACTGTCAACAACAAACATCTTGTAAACATAATCCGACCTGTACTGCGATCCTGAATTGATCGTATCCTGCTGGCAGAATCTTGCGTTTTCTGCGTCATAGCTCTGTGAGTGCAGGTATGGCGGGAATGTTTCAATGAACTGATCTATCACATCCTGCTTCTCGCCTGATGCTCTCAGTGAGTCCATCGTTCTGTAGTTCGGAGGATAGTTCGATGCTGATACGTGCATTTCCTCGCCGCCGGGCACTACGTATGGATTGAGCGGTTTACCTTTGATTGTAAGATAGCCTCTTGCTCCGTGCTTCTGGTTGTC
>CAZIHB010000160.1:0-5550 GCA_964538535.1 uncultured Hyphomicrobiales bacterium
TAAGTGGCCACGGGTGTTTCGGCCATCATCAGCCTGTCGCCCGGTTGAAGAATATCCCTGCAATATTTTTCAACTATATCGCCTATATTGTCCTCCTTCGAGAGGAAATGAGTTTTGATGAGTATTCGGCGGTAGTTCGAGCCTTCGGCCGAAATAATTTCCGGTTTTTCTTTTTTCATTGCAGAGCCTTTTGAATAATTAATCCGAATCTGATTTTTTTCCGCGTGGAGCCGCGTTTTGCGAGGCGTCATCAATAAGCCCGAGGCAAAGCCAGTTGGCGATTGCCTGGCGGTTATCCTTCTCGATAAGCCTTATCTGATCCTTGGGGTTCTGTATGTTCCCAAGCTCGATATAAGCTGCCACCGGAAGCGATTTCCTGAGCATGTAGAGATTCCTCTCCGTGACCGTGCCAAAGTATCCTCTGCCGGGCTGCACGGAGTTGTATTTCTTCTTGATGGCGTTAAGCAGCGTGTTCGTAAATTCCCTGCCTTCCTCGCATTCCGGTTTGTAGTAGAAAAATATATCTATTCTTTTATCCGTAATTCTCGAATCGACGTGGATTACCACGGTGCGCTGCAGCCTCGCGGTTTTTTTATGGCGGGCATAGAGGTTATTGATAATCGATGCGCGCTTGCCAAGGCGTTCGGCGGATACGTTGGTGATTTCAGTGCCGTCGGGATATTTCTCGTCGTAGCTGTTGTTCAGGTACTGCATGTCGCGTATGCCGTCCTTTGGATCGTGTATCGTCATGTAAACCTTCGCGCCATGCTCCATCAGCTTTTTTGCGAGCCTGAGTGTGATGTCATAGGCATACTCGTCCTCGCATAGCTCATAGCCGTTCTTATTGCCCACGGCACCGGGATCCGGCCCGCCATGCCCGGGATCCAGATAATACACGCAGCCCGAAAGCGAGTTGTCAGTTCGTACTACTTTCTCGTTGAATAGCCCGGATGTGGGCGTCAATTTTCCTTTCTTATGGCTTTTTTCGGTTGCCGCGGGGGAGTCATCCCTGTCCCGGGTGTCCTGTTTATCGGCTTTATCTGCCTTATCGGGTGCATCATCCTTTTTGTCGCTCTTGTCCGATTTTGCTTTTCCCCGGACGCTGCTGTTTTTTTTCTTTCGTTCAGCTGTATTTATTGCCAAATCAGAACTTTTCATATCAAGAGCCGGCACCCAGACTTCATTCCTCGCCCTGAGCCTGTCGGGCTTGATGCCGCGTGAAAACAGGTTCTTGTTATAATCTTCGATTTTGCTGAGCTTATCCGCGCCCATTCCTGAAAGCACGGATGAGTAGGGCCTGCCGTTCAGCTTGATTATTCTGACGGGAACGTTGTAGGATTCGCCGAGTATAAGCCCTTTATCTTTTGTAAATTTGCCCTTGTTGAGCTCGAGAAATTTTTTCTCGTAAGCGGGGATTGTCGGCAATTGATACCTGAGAAGCAGGTTGTGAATGCCATCGCCGTTTTTGCACAAAACTTTAACGTAGTCCTCGGCATTAGCCGTAAGACAAAGAGCAATCAGCAAGGAACTGACCGCCGAAATAGACAATAATAATTTTCGCATCAAAAATTAATTAAAATATATTTAACCCCTCTATGCCGCTACCAAATTAAAAATCTTTAGCTGATTAGACAAATTAATTCTATAGCAGAAGCAGCCTGAATAATTTTGTTATCGCCTGCCACTTATGCAATTACGATTATTATTCTCTTTTCTTCCCCGGCCCCGTCCGGGCCCGAGGCCCTGAGGATCAGCAGATACTTGCCGGGCGGCGCCAAAGTGCCGGTGCCGGTCGAGCCGTCCCAGATCAGGTTGATTTGATTTCCCTCGAAGTAGGAATTGGCAAGCTGCCTGATTTTTGTACCCAGAAGGTCATATATAACTGCACTCAGCATATACCCGGAAAACGGTATTTCGCCACTGATGAAGCAGACAGGCTTCTCGCCGTTACGGCCGGGCGAGAAGGGGTTCGGTTCCGCGCTCAGGCCCTTTTCTTTCTTCACGGGAGTGCAGATGCTGTTTTTTCTGAGGGGGGTGCCGCCATCCGGAGAAATTGAGCTTAGCCAGGAACTTCGCTGATCGGATGGAAGCATGGGGGCGGTTTTCTCGAGGCTGACGTCCCTCGTGGATTCAAGCAGGGAGCTGTGCCACGATGAGTAGAAGCAAACAGAATCGGAAATCCGGCCGGAAGGCGAAGCCAGCCAGACAGCGTCGCCGGTGTTACCGAGCGCTATGCTCTCTCCAGTGAACACGAGCGGTCTCGAACCGGCAAGATAGGGGAAAGCATCGAAGATTGAGCTGTCGCGAAAGGCAAGGGCGAAATCACGCGGCTCTATATATATTGTGGAATCAGATATTCTGAACCACCTCTTCTGCTTCAGCCCAGAGGCATCGCAAAGAGACCAGCCTGCCAGCCGTACCCGGAATGCTTCCGTGTTGTATATCTCGATATATTCAGACCTTCCCGGGCCGGCATCAAACATGACCTCGTTGATGAGAAGCAGGGCAGGTGCGGGCGGTTTTGAATAGTAGAGCGATGTGCTCCTCAATATAGTATCTTCAGCGCACCGGGCAGAAAAATACAACCGGCAGCCTGCAGAATCACCGAGGAATGAATTCAATGAGTCAATTCCAAGCTCGAATGCGGATAAGCTGCCTGAAGGAAAGCCGGGTATCTCACAGGATGAAACTATTTCATTTTTTTCGGCCAGGCCGTTGCCGTTAAAATCAGCAAAAAAAGAAAAACGCAAAGAGGATAAACCAACGCAGGAATTGTTTATGACTTCAGCACGAAATTTGGAGCTGTCCATTTTGATCCCTCCGGGCAAGGCGACCATGCCGGGAGGAGTGACACTGTTCGGACGGCCGGGAGTGGCACTGTCGGGCGACTCCGAGACGCGGAGGTTGCCCTCGAGTCCGGGCCGGGCCATGGCAAAGCGTCGCTCGAGCGACGCACCATGAACGATCATGCGCGAATCATAGCCGAGCGAGTCGATTGTCCTGCCGGAGGAATCCCGAAGCACTACGCAATCGGCATCATTATTGAGTGCCGGCAGGGCAAGCTGAATGAGAATCGTTTCTTCCGGCACATGCCAAATGGACTTAAAAAGGGCAGTGTCGTGCACCAGAATGCAAAAACACTGCCCATTGATCAAAAAATCGGGAATAATTTTTGTTGTCTTGGAGTCGGAAACAGTCAACTTGCAACAATGCTCAGTGCCCGTGCATGGATTGAATAGCTCGACCCACTCGGGTTCCTTGGCAATGGGAGCCGGGTGAATCTCGTTCACCACCGGCATCGCCGCCGCCATAGCTGCAGCAGTCACGCAAATTGCCAAAATGCAGAAAGAAAGCTTCATGGGAAGCCTGCTTATTTATTGTAGCACCTGTAAATTGCCTCCATATCCGATGATTCGAGCAGCATTCCGACATATTCTTCGAAGCAGAGCCGGTCCTCGGGGGTAAAGCGAGAGGTGACCGGTGCATCGACGTCGAACACTCCGTAAAGCTTGCCATCCTTGATCATCGGGATGACTATTTCCGACCTGGAATCAGAATCGCAGGCAATATGGCCGGGAAACTGATGCACGTCGTCAACAATAATTGTTTCTCTCTTCTGAGCGGCCGAGCCGCACACTCCGTCACCGATTCTGATTCTCGTGCATGCCACTTTCCCGTTGAACGGGCCCAGCAGCATACCTTCACCGGAAATAATATAGAAACCAACCCAGTTAAGGTCAGGCAGCGCGTGATATAACAACGCGGAAAGGTTGCCTGCATTGGCTATAAAATTGTCTTCGCTTTTCAGCAGAAGCTTCAGTTGAGCTTTTACCAGATCGTACATAAATTCACAATTTATTTTAATACAAAAGATCACGCAATATCAGGAAAATTATTTCCCGAAAAAAGTATAATATCGGCGAGTCGAATCAAATTCCCTCAAAACTAAGTCAGGAGCTAAGATATTCATATCAAAAACAAACAAAGCAAAAAAGCCGCATTATTCACAATGAGGTTTTCTTGCTTTGTATGAAAGAAATTACCCGCTTACCGCGAATTAATACTGCTTTCCGCCAATATAAAGTGTACCGTTCTGCATCAGTTTCTCGCCGTCGAGATGCACGTAGGGCCTAGTCATGATGCAGTCAACATGCACCGGCACGTTAATTTTCCCGCCCATGGAGAGATTATTGCCAAAAGCAACATGCACTGTGCCGAGCACTTTCTCGTCCTCGAGAATATCACCGCAAAGCTCTGCATGAGGATTGGTGCCGATGCCGAATTCCGCCACGGCAAAAGCGTAGTTGTTCCCGCACTTTGACAGCATGCTCTCAAGCATTTGCCCCTCGGGGCCCTTGCAGATTATTTTTGTGATGAAGCCGTCGGATATTTCGAGGGTGACGGGATTTTTGATAAGGCCGATGCCCGCAATAGAGCCATCAACAACAAGCTTGCCGTTGGATTTTCCCTCGAGAGGCGCAAGGTAAACTTCGCCGGAGGGAATGTTTCCGCCTTCTCCGATATTGCGAAGCACGCCGGTGCTGGAAATAACTCTGCGGTTTTTCACTTCCATTTTAAGATCGGTGCCGAGTTTTGTTTCCAGATGAATTTCAGAAACGCGGTTCATGCAGGTGGCAACTTTATCTGTAAGTGAAAGCAATTCTTCGTAGTCGCCGCTGAGGCATCTGATCATGGTTTCTTCAGTTATTCCGGGCATCGTTCCGACGCGGATTCCAAGCTTTGAAGCTTCACGCCGGGCGGCTGTGTGAGTGAGGGAACGTGTGGTGGGACAAACAACGACATCAACTTCTTTCATTATCCTTGCAATTGCTTCAGGGGGCTCCTGCCCATTGATTTCTCTTTCTTTCATCTCTACGTAGAAGGCTTCAGAGCAAAGTTCAAGCCCAGCCTGATATAGCTCGTAGCCAATCACTTTTTTGCCCGGATCGGAAACCACGAGGAGCGTTTCCTCCTCGTCCAGGCCCATGTAATCACGTAATGCCGTGATAGCCGCATTTCTTAGTTTTGAAACTGCCATAGCCGCTAAAAAATAATTTGAACATAACTTAATTACGGCAATCAATTGCCATCATAACACATGGAATGCTCTACAGCTGCAAAGCCTCCGCTCAAATTCGTTTTGAATACACGCCTTCGGATATGGAAGCGCGGCTCAATTTCTGATGCTTATTTGCCGACCACGCAAATAGTAAAAAAAATTTAAGCCCTGTATCCTCAATCTTAATTCAATTTTTGAATCAAACACGTATATCAGCTTGTCACTAACTGCCAATGTAACAAGACGAAGCAAATATAAAATAATTTGGATTAAAAAACTAAGTAGTAATTTGAATGTGCAAAAAAAACTTTTTCTTTTTTGCAAGTTTATTCTTGCGGAGGCCTGCATTTTGTGCGGATCTTTATGGCCGGGTGAAGTAAGTGATTGAATCAAAGAAGAATAATAAAATATAACAAAAATGATTAAAATGTGATTGCCCGGTTTATTCGGGGTGTTCAGTTCTGATAAATGCTGCCGGCTCTCTTTTGCCC
>CAZIHB010000161.1:0-1110 GCA_964538535.1 uncultured Hyphomicrobiales bacterium
TTGCCTAATCTTTCAAAACTCTGCGGAGAAGGTGGGATTCGAACCCACGGTACCGTAAACGGTACAACGGTTTTCGAGACCGCCCGATTCAACCACTCTCGCACCTCTCCGTGTCGAATCAGAATTCAAAACTAAGGAATCCTGTTGACATATACAAGAAAATTATTCCAGGCTCTCAAATAAATTAAGATAGCTCATGTATCTTTCCGAGTCAATCTCTTCGCGTTCAAGAGCTTGCTTCACGGCGCAGCCCGGCTCGTGAATGTGTGTGCAGGGTAGAAATTTGCATTCAGGAAAATACTTGTCGAAATCGTGGTAGTAGAGCGACAGCTCGTTCTTGTTTATCTCTGCCAGCCCGAATTCCCTTATTCCGGGTGAGTCTATCACCTTCCCGCCGTTTTTGAGCGTGAACATCTTGACGAAACTTGTCGTGTGGCGCCCTTTGCTTGTCCGTTCGCTGATTTCCTGCACTTCCTGCACTTCACTTCCAAGCAGCTTGTTGATCAGGGTGGATTTTCCGGAACCTGACTGCCCCGCCACGACGGTGATCTTATCCTTGAGAAAGCTCCTGACACGCGTGAGACCTTTGTTCTTCAGCGCGCAAGTGTAGAAAATCGGTATTCCCAGCTCAGTATATATTTTCAGATCTTCTTCAATAACTTCCATATGGGCAAGGTCGATCTTGTTTATGCAGAGAGCCGGTTTTATCATGCCCAGCTCGCAGGCAACTATAAACCTGTCGATAAGTTTTCGGTTATACATAGGGTCGAAGCAGGCAGCCACGAGCAGCAGCTGGTCAATATTCGAAGCGATGACGTGCTTTTGATTCTTGTTTGCAACCGATACTCTTGCCAGCTCGCTCTTTCGTTCGAAAACTTTAATCAGGGAGCCGGTGGGGGCTGAATCAGCAGGATCAGGGCAGTCAGCCGCTTCCCTGAGGAAAAGCACTTCATCGCCGACAGCAACAAGCGAGCCGGAAGTGTTTTCGGTGATCAGAGTGCCCGTAGTCACGCAATCAACATACTTATCGCCTTTGTGGAGTGCATTTTTGACTTCAACGATGGCAGAAGTGCCGATCAAGGCAATGATAGTGCCGCGCTCGGCTTCTTC
>CAZIHB010000161.1:1120-5547 GCA_964538535.1 uncultured Hyphomicrobiales bacterium
GGAACGGAACCGCTGCTTCTGACCAACGTTCGGTTCAGCGATCGGGACTGCCTGATTGGCGACTTCTTTCTGAAGTCTGATCTATCGAATTTTGCCATGCAAATCATCCAAAAGCACAAAATACAAAAGACTAAAATAGCGAAAGGGAGGGGAACAAATAAATACTTTTCCACAAATGTCAATAATATTGACAACTGTGCAAAAAACTGCACACATTAATTTGTAGGAGAAACGAAATTTTGTAAATTTGCACTAACTGAAATAAATAACATAGGTTTTACGTTGGACTATCGTTGGACATTTAAGCAGATTGGAGATGATGAGACCGTACAGAAGTTAGCAAAGGAGCTTAAGATACCGTTAAGCCTGGCGAAAGTGTTGAGAACCAGGAATCTGGACTCGATCGAAAACGCGGAGAAGTTTTTCAAGCCTTCATTGAAGGATTTGCACGATCCATTTCTGATGAAGGGAATGGAAAAGGCAGTTGAAAGAATACTCCGGGCTATACGAGATAATGAGCTCATTTGGGTTCACGGTGATTATGATGTGGACGGGACAGCAAGCACATCGATGGTGTTCCAGTTTTTAAAAGAAATTGGCGCAAAAGTTGAGTATTACATCCCGGACAGATTTCACGAGGGGTATGGCTTATCAAAAACCAGCATCGCTACCGGAAAGGAGCGAGGCGCAAAGTTATTGTTGACCGTTGATGTTGGTGTCACAGCCTACGAGCCGTTGCTTTATGCCAACGAGATCGGGCTCGACACGATCATATGCGATCACCACGAGCCCGGAGATTCAATCCCGGACGTTTATGCGATTCTTGACCCCATAATGGCCGAAAGCAACTATCCTTTCAGGTATCTTGCTGCGTGCGGAGTAACATTCAAGCTTGTTCAGGGGCTGGCAATGAGGCTGGGCATCGAGGAAAGGGCATACTCCTACCTCGATTATGTTGCTATAGCCTCCGCTGCCGACATGGTTCCTCTTCTGGACGAGAACCGGGCAATGGTGTATTACGGGCTGGAAATACTGAACACGAATCCGCGGCCCGGCCTGAAAGGCCTGCTTTATTGCACCGGCCTGAAAGAAGGCACTATCACGGCTATGAACATAGTATATGCACTGGCTCCACTTATAAACGCGGCCGGCAGGCTTGGCGACGCGAGGAGATCTGTTGAAATGATGTCTCAGCAGGACGAGATCGCGGCATTCAGGATAGCGCAGGAGCTGGAGGAAGAGAACCGCAAAAGGAGGCTTTTCGACCAGCAAACATTCGATGAGGCTGTGCCTATGGCCGAAAAACTAATCCAAGAGACTAATTGCAGATCACTTGTCATCCACAAGAAGAACTGGCACGCCGGCGTGATCGGTATTGTCGCGTCAAGGCTCGTGGACAAGTATCATCTGCCTACCGTGCTACTAACGACAATCGAGAACACTGCAAAAGGCTCGGCCCGGAGCATAGCTGATTTTGATATTCACACCGCGCTGAAGAAATGCGAGCGCTACCTTGCTGAGTTCGGCGGGCATAAGCATGCTGCCGGCCTGTCCTTGCAGGAAGAGAATATCAACGAGTTTCGGAAGAGTTTTGACGAGATTGCATGCCAGCATATTTCACGGGAAATGCTTACACCCGAGATAATAATCGATTCGGAACTAAATTTGAATGAGCTTTCGCCTCACTTCTTCAAGACATTAAATAAATTTGCACCATATGGCTTTGCCAATCTGAAACCGATTTTCTACTCAAAGGGAGTCAAGTCGCTCAACGGTGTGAAGATTATCGGCAGCAACAGCATAAAGTTCCGGGCTTGTCAGAACAATTTTGCCATCGATGCAATCGGGCAGAACCTTGCTGATAAAATAGATCTATGTTCGGGTGGAAAATCATTTTCAATTGTTTTCAATCTTGAGCTGAACCATTTCAGTGGTCACAGGACGCCGCAATTGAACGTGAAGGACATAAGGGCGGATGAATAATGGAGATCAATAATTCAGATGACCGGTCTGATTATTTTTTCGACCTTATTTATTGTGCTCTGACAGATATATCTCCGGCAGACGGAAGAAAAAGTTTTTTTTCCGTCTTTTCCGCTTTCAAAGAATTGATTTCTTTCCTGACAGCCAAAGAGCAGCAATTCTTCAGCACAATGTTTTCCAAGCGGGTGTTTGTTCTCGATAAGCTGAAAGTGCCCAAAGGCATCGCCGAAGATGTGGAACGAGTGTTCAGGCGCGCCGCACGGCTAAAAAAAAAGAAGAACCTGTTTTGTGGACGCGATGAAGTTATATTTGCCGGCAGCACGTTTGTCCGCCTTGCCGAGCATATATTTGAACGGCCGGCACCTGCGCGACTGAAGGAAATAATCAAAATATCGCCGGAGCTGTTCAGGAAGTATGAGGATACCGAGCCGTCACGCCTGGTTTCATCAATCTCTGTCAGGATCGAGGGGCATTCAGAAGCCAACGATGCGAGCAGGCACTTCAAGGAAATTATATGCCACTCCGAGGAATACGGGCAGCTGATCCTGAGACTTCACGGGGATTTGCGATATCTGCATGATATTGTGTGGCCCGGTGCCACGCTGAACCTCTTCAACCTCTCGTACGGGGATGACAAGACTCTGATAACAGGGAAAGACTCGATTGCAGTGGTTGAACCTGATTTGCTCTACGATGTGACGGACATTGCTAATTGCTTCTCGTCATCGGATGTAAATCCAAACTTATACTTCATGAAAATGTTTTCCAGGCCTGAACCCGGCGAAGCCCTCGTGCTGGGAAACGTGGTCAATTCCTTGTTCGATTCTCTCCTGACTGAGCCTGAAAGGGATTTCGAAGATATATTCAATTCAGCGCTGACAGACAAACCATTGCAGGTGCAGTATCTGATATCGTGCGACATGTTGGCAATTGACAGGATCCGGCAGAAAGCGGAATTGCATTACGACTCTCTGAAAAAAGCAGTTAAAAATCTGAATTATGATCAAATCAGCATCGAGCCGAGTTTTATTTCTCCCAAATACGGCTTGCAAGGCCGATTGGATGCTTTGCTCGAGTATTCCGGGGATCCGCTTCGGAAAGACATTATCGAGCTGAAGTCAGGCAAGGCTCCTTCTGTTAACTATGGCGTGATCGAAAACGACAAGCGAATCACAACCGGGATATGGCTGAACCACCTCGCGCAGACGACTTGCTATAACCTGTTGATGGATTCCGCATTTGAAGGCAGGACAGGCTCATCGTTGATCTTATATTCATCTGCTGATATCCGTCCGCTGAGGAACGCAGTTAATATCCAAAAATATAAGAGATTGGTTCTGGAAGTCAGGAACAGGATCGTTTATCTCGAGAGACAGTTTCTTCAGGGTGACTTTTCTCTTCTGAATGATTTTGGCAGAAATCAGATTGGCGCTGTGCCAAGCTATTCGACTGCAGGTCTGAAACGGATCGCGAACGTCTTCAACGGTATGGACGCAATAGAAAAGGGGTACTTTAAATACCTGTTTTCATTCAATTATAAAGAACTATTGGCAGCCAAGGCAGGCTTTGGGATGGAAAACGTGGCGGGGTTTTCCTCGCTCTGGATGGATACGATCAGGGAGAAGGAGAGCCGCCATGCAGTGCTTACAAATCTTGAATACCTGCCCGATGAAAGTGATGTGAAATCGATGTATCTGACATTTAGCCGTAAAAGCAAATCCGGAGGAATTTTCTCTTTCAGGAGGGGGGACATTTGCATCCTCTATCCTATGCCTGTATCGGGCGATATAGCAGGGATGGACAATCAGCTTCTGAAGTGCGTGATTAAATCAATTGATAAAAACAGACTGACCGTCAGCCTGAGAAATAAATGTCTGAACATGTGCCATTTTGAGAATTCAAAGCGTTGGGCGCTCGAGGCTGATTATATTGATTCCACATCTAAACAGATATTTAACAGCATATACGAGTTGATGGCTTGTGACAAGTATAAGCGCGATAAAATCCTCGGACGTGTCCCGCCGGAATTTGATCCGGCTCCGGAGGTCGGATATGATTATCTGAGCGATGGGCAAAACGAATTGCTGAGGAAAGCCATGGCAGCCAAAGATTATTTTCTGATTCAGGGGCCGCCAGGCACAGGGAAAACTTCTTTCATGCTGAGGGCGATAGTTCAGGCTATCGCGTCCGATGAGGATGGAGGCAATATTCTGATTCTTGCCTATACAAACAGGGCAGTTGATGAGATAGCCGGCGCATTGCGCAGGATTTCGCCCGACTTTCCATTCATACGGCTGGGAAACAAGGAAGCTACGATTGATACGGAAAATCTGCTGGCATCCATGGCAAATAGTATGGCAATTCGGGAGCTTAATGATAAGCTGCTTGGCACTAAGGTTTTCATTGCTACCGTTTCGTTCGTATTGGCAAATCCTGAAATTTTC
>CAZIHB010000162.1:0-1275 GCA_964538535.1 uncultured Hyphomicrobiales bacterium
ATAAATAACCGGTCCTTCAAAATCAGAACGTCTTTCAGCTTGAAATTATAAATAATGTTTCTGACGGGGTTCACGATGGAAAGGTTAATCTTATCCTGTATCTTGAATGCATTGCCGCCGAACTGAAAATTGCTGCCCATATTAACCGGTATCTTTAGTTTCGGAAAGTTGTTATTCAGGTTGCCGAGATTGATTTTGATAAGATCCCTAATGATATCATCAGCAGCAGAAAGCAGCCCGCCTGCTTTCACATCGGGCATGATATTGAACGGCTCCATCTTCATGAATAGCCCGGTGCCCGTGGTTTCAAATGTGACGAGGCAGTCCATGGTCAGATCCACGTTAACCTTATATTTAGTGCTGTATGCATTCAGTGCAACCGAAGCTATGGCAGAGCCGTTTTCGAGCGCCACATTTACTTTCTGCACTTTATAGCTCGTGCTTGCATCGAGCATACCTGAAGCAGATTCGTAACGTGCCGCGATCTTATTAACCAAGCTGTCGCTGATGACCAGGGAAAAATCAAAACCCTCGAAAGGTTTGGATTTTGAGAGCTTTTCAGCAAGTTCAACGGCATTCTTAGCCCGTATCTCGAGCACCTTTGCCTGCCTGGCCTTGTCGAACTTAACGGGGTCGATGTCGGCCCCGGCCATTTTCCTGACCAAGACGCAGCCGCTCTGAGATATTAAAAGCAATAAGATAAGGCCGCAGCCGCAAATTTTTCCAAGATTTTCGAAACTCATAACCACCCGCTCGTCAATTAAGTAATTAATTCAAAATTAACAGCATTGGGAGTAATAGACAATTAAAAGTTGTTTATTTGGAATGGAAACCGCATGCTCAAATAATAAGGGGAATTTGGGAAATAATAATTAAATTTGTAAAGGTTTTTTTTTGAAAAATATGAGAATTATATACATGACGGAAGGTACTCAGAAACCGGAGTGGGCACCTGACAATGCCGGAGAAGAATTCACATCGTTTGTGATGCCCGGTGTGGAATTGAATAAAATCATAGCCGGCAAGAAGAAAAAAGTGGTTAAGCGCAGGGATATACTATCTCCTGAAGAGTACGTGGAAGGGGTGAGGAATGGTGATTTGAACGTATTTTCAAAAGCCATTACACTCGTTGAAAGCAACTCACCCAAGCACGAGGCAGTGGCTCAGGAAGTGCTGAAGCGCCTGCTGCCTTTCGCCGGTAACGCTGTCAGAGTGGGAATAACAGGGCCTCCCGGCGCGGGAAAAAGCACATTCATCGAGTCCATAGGCCAGTTT
>CAZIHB010000162.1:1308-5521 GCA_964538535.1 uncultured Hyphomicrobiales bacterium
GTGGCGGTGCTCGCGATTGATCCCAGCAGCACTAAGACACGCGGCTCCATACTTGGTGATAAAACAAGAATGGAAATGCTTTCCCGCGAGAAAAATGCATTCATCCGCCCCTCGCCATCAGCGGGCAACCTGGGCGGCGTGGCGAGAAAGACGCGAGAAACCATGATCGTGTGCGAGGCTGCCGGATACGATGTCATATTGATCGAGACCATAGGTGTGGGGCAGAGCGAGGTTACAGTCAGGTCAATGGTTGATTTCTTTTTGCTTGTTCTGCTGCCGGGATCGGGCGATGAGCTGCAGGGAATTAAAAAAGGTGTAGTGGAGCTTGCCGACGCGCTCCTTGTGAACAAGGCTGACGCCAACAACATGGTTCGGGCCAACCTGACAAAACAAGCCTATGCCAATGCCCTGACGCTCCTGCAGCCCGCGACTGAGGGCTGGAAGACAAGAGTGCTCACCTGCTCGTCTATTGAAGAAACCGGGATTGAGGACGTGTGGTCATGCATTAATGATTTCATGTATGAAACAAAGAACTCCGGAGTGTTCGAAGAGCGAAGGCATAACCAGATGCTGGACTGGGTTTACTCGATGATAGAAGAAGCACTTCGTGCCAAATTCTATTCCAACCCACGAGTGGCAGAAAAGATGCCCGATGTGGAGAAGGGGGTGCTGGAGGGCAGAATGACCCCGGCTGCTGCCGTAATGCAATTGATTGATTTGATTTAGTTGTGCCGGATGGAAAAAAATGAAGTTATTGTTCGGATCATATAACAAGCATAAAGCAGACGAGGTGAGGGCAATTTTTGCCGGGCTCGGGATGGATAGCTACGAGATCGTGATTCCACCTGACTTGTCTGATGAAGTGCGGGACGTAGAAGAAACCGGAACCACACTCGCTTGCAACGCTGAAATAAAGGCTCGCGCATTTTTCGAAAGATTCGGCGTGCCATGCTTTGCCGACGACACAGGGCTTGAAGTGCAAGAGCTCGACGGCAGGCCGGGAGTCCTCTCAGCAAGATATGCCGGAGAGCACGGCAACGACGCACTGAACAGGCACAAACTGCTCGCCGAGCTCGGGAATTTGCCGGCAGATCGCCGCGGGGCAAGGTTCAGGACCGTGATTTGCTTCTTCGATGGCGATGAAACGCTCTTTGCCGAAGGTGAGTGCACTGGCAGGATTGTTTCGGAAGAAAAGGGGAAGAACGGATTCGGGTACGATTCAATCTTTCTTCCCGACGGTTATAACCGTACCATGGCCGAGCTGCCGGCCGAAGAAAAGAACAAGCTGAGCCACAGGGCCAGAGCTGTCGAGTGTTTTGCTAAGAAATTAAAATCAGCTGTTAAATCGACGAAAATAAATGGAAGAGAATAACGATATTTCATCTTTTCTAACGGTATTTCTGGCTGCCCTGGCAGTCATACTCGCATATTGTTACGAGGAATATGCAATGCCCGGGGCCGAGAGTATCCTGAGAAACAGCATGGAGGATGATCCGGCTAAGTTTGCATTTCTTCCCGTTTACGACACGGTTTATACTCTTGGTAATTCCTACGTCATGATAGCCCTGAAGGAACAGCGCGCTTATTTATACCAGAGAGACGGCACAAAGAAAGTATATAAAATATCCTCGGGCAACTCCTCGCTGAATAATGGTATCTCCACGCCGACAGGGCTGTATTCCGTTCAGTCCAAGATGAGGACGGCGATTTCCAAGCAGTTCAACGATTGCGAGTTGATAAATTGGATAGGATTCAACGGCAATACCGGTTTTCATGGGCTTAAGGCAACAGGCTATTATCACAGTCTGGGCATCAGGCCGTCATCCCACGGGTGTGTCAGGATATCTAACGAAGATGGAGCAGACCTCTTCACAAGAGTCAGAATCGGCACACCGGTCACGGTTTATAGTGCAAAAACGGCACGTGTCATCGCTTTTGGAGATTCTTCGCTGGTATATGGGCATAATGTGATTCTTAACAAGAGGTCGTCCTATCAGAAAAGATACCTTGATGACAGGCTTTCGAGCCTCTACAAGGGTGGGTATTTCAGCATAAGCGACCGAGCTGTAGTGCTTGACGGCTCGACGGCACTGAGGCCCGGAGGCTACGATGTCGGAAGCGAAGAGAATATACCGGCCAGGCAAAGGGCACTGAGTTATAAAACCAGATTCAAACCCGTCGTCACCGATAACCTGAAAATTGCGAGTATTATCTGCGAAAAAAGCAATAAGCGGAATATTTCGGGAGAAAAAGCTCGAAGCAGCAGTAAAAACTCATGATGCCGCCTTGCGAGTAATTTTGGGCGGAAATGTTACTTGTTTCCCTCTTTAACGCTTTTGGGAATAACATATCTATTCGGAGTCAATCTTAGCCGGGCAGATTTCGCAGTGCCCTCGGAAGATACATCAGGCAGCTTCATTCCGGGCATAGGTGATGAAGAACTGCCAATGGTTATTCTTCGCGGTGCAGGCTGCGTTTCGGGAGCAGGGCCGTCCGGTGCTTTTTCCCCGGTGGCGGGTTCGATTATTGACTGATCGGGCAGGACAGATGTATCCGTGCCTGCAGCATTTGTATCATCAGGAAGATGATCGGCCTTGCCGGCATCTTCGGCGGCCGAAGCGGCCGATACATTCCCGGCCTCGCTGTTATTCTCATCATTTACCGCATTGTCAGGTTCCGGTTGAATCTCCTTTTCCACGGCTTCAATCGATTCTTTGTCGCTAATCCGCACGCGTTTTGTTTGAATGCTGTTATACTCTGCTCCTTCTGAAACAGCTTCATCTGGTTTGTCTTCCCGAAGCGTCGAGTTTTCGGCTTTATAATCTTTATCATTATGAAGCTCCGAGGCCGGAACAGCGGGTTTTTCAATTCCTTTTGCCGCAACGTGTGCCTGGTCCTGCGAGATCAGGGCCTGCCTGAATATCGCAGCCCTTTTATTGAACCCGGCAAGAAAGATATTGCTTTTTTCTTTCTCTGAAATTGCATTCTGAGCGTTGTTTTTCTGACCTGATTTTTCTTTTCCCAAGGATTTAATATTTGTATAGACCTTTTGCGGGGCTTTTGCCACGGATGGTTTTCGGGAGGAATGATTGATTTCCACCATTCCTTTCGAAAAGTCAAATGAAATATCATTATCCGCCGAGAGGGCGGTCAGGAGAGGTTTGAAAGGGACGTAATCGGTGCTTCCGCTTCTTATCACGGGAGAATAAATCTGCAGTGCTTTCGATACGCCGCCACCCGTAACAATTATAAAAAAAGAGCCTGGAACGACTCTTATCTCGTCAATTTTTTCATATCCCGACTTCTTCACGGCGGGGAGAAGCGTGCCGTCCAGATCGGTACGGCTGATATAATGGACGCCGTTCAGCTCGAACGTCGAGACCGTGGATTTTACACCGCCGGGGCACACGAGACTGAGCTTTTCCGCGGATGCAGAACCTACGGACAACAGGAATAATATGGCAAGAAGTTTTTTCATATGCAAAGTATCGACATAATTTGCAATATCTTTAGAGGAAACAAACACGAGAAGCAACAACCACGCGCAATTTACGATATTTTGTTAATAAATAAAAAAGGCCGGTGATGAAACCGGCCTTTTCGTACATAATTATCATCCAGAGATATTATTTCACTCTTCTGGGAGCTGCCTGAGCGTTTGGAACAGGCATCTGAGGAGCTTTTTCAGTGCCGAGAATTTCAACATCGAAAATCAAAACTGAGTTGGGAGGTATGTTGCCAATCACTTTATCGCCGAATGCAAGTTCCGGCGGGAAGAAGAATTTATAGTGGCCGCCAACCTTTGTCAGCTGCATGGCTTCTTCCCAGCCCTTGAATGCTTTAACAGGCACATTGATCTTGTCGTTCTTGTCGAATTGCTTACCATCGATGAACGTAGCCGTGAACTTGATCGTGACCATGTCAGCGGAGGTAGGAGTATTGCCCGTACCTTCTTTCAAAATGATATACTGAAGTCCGGATTTTGTTGACTTAACGTTTGGCTTGTTTTTATTTTCATTGAGGAATTTTACGCTCTCTGTCTTGTTCTGCTCGCCTCTTTTCATCAGTTCATCCTGCTGTTTCTTGGCTTTTTCGGCAGCGGTGGCCTGCATTTTGGCTTGGAAGCGGCCAAGGAGCTCGGTCATTTTTTCCTGATTCATCACTTTGAATGTGCTGTCTTTTCCGGCTTTGAATCCGGCTGCATATTGATCGA
>CAZIHB010000163.1:0-5514 GCA_964538535.1 uncultured Hyphomicrobiales bacterium
AATGTTCTTTGCTCAGATGCACTATCCATTCGAGAATAAGGAACTTTTTGATAAGCAGTTCCCGGGCGATTTTATTGCAGAAGGCATCGACCAGACCCGCGGCTGGTTCTACACGCTTCATAACATTGCAACGGCGCTTTTCGGCAAGCCTGCATTCCGCAATATTGTCGTGAACGAGTTGATACTCGATAAGCATGGCATCAAGATGTCGAAATCAAAGGGCAACACGGTCGATCCGTTTGATGTCATGGAAAAATACGGTGCCGATGCCGTCCGGTGGTATCTTTTCGTGAATAATCCGCCGTGGAAGGCCACTCTCTTCAATGAAGATGACCTTGCCAAGACGGTTATCTCTGATTTCTTCCGCTCGCTGACGAACACTTACGCCTTCTTTGCTTTATATGCAAATATTGACGGCTTCGACGGCACCGAGGCAATTCTGCCGGTTGAAGCACGGCCCGAGATTGACCGCTGGATCATCTCGAGGGTGAATACGCTGATAAAAGAATATCGCAGCTTCATGGATGCCTATGAGCTTACGAAGGCTCACCGCGCGGTGCAAAGCTTCGTGATTAATGAGCTTTCCAACTGGTACATCCGCAGGAACAGGAGAAGATTCTGGAAGGGCGAGAAGGATGTGGAAAAAATCGCGGCATACCAGACGCTGCACACCGTGCTGATCAGAATTGCCGAGATGATTGCCCCCACGGCACCATTCCTCGGGGAAGACCTTTACAGGAGGTTGAGAACCAAGGCCGATGCTGAGTCAGTTCACTTGAGAATACTACCTGAACCGGACGAGGCTTTGATCGATACCGCGTTGGAAAGAAGGATGAGCGCTGCCCAGGCGATCGTGTCGCTTGCACGTTCCTTGCGCGAGAAATCAAAGATCAGGGTGCGCCAGCCATTAAGAAGAATACTAATCCCCGTGATGAATCCGGCAGAACGCAGAGACATCCAGTCAGTCGAGGATATTATCAAAGAAGAGCTTAACATCAAGATGATTGAATTTATTACTGATGACAGCTCGGATATAGTGCGAAAGAAAGCAATTCCGAACTTCAAGACAATTGGAAGGAAATTCGGAAAATCCACGCAGAAAGCCGCTAATGCCATAAAGGCACTTAGCAACGACGAGATAAAGAAACTGGAACATAACGGCGTCCTTGCTATGAACATAGACGGAGCAGAACTGGAGATTCTCCCTGAAGACGTCGATATCGTCAGCGAGGACATTGAAGGATGGCTCGTGGCAAGCGAAGCATCTCTCACCGTGGCGCTCGACACCACTCTCGACAAGGAATTGATCACCGAGGGCGTGGCTCGTGAATTCGTCAACAGGATTCAGAATCTCAGGAAAGATTCCGGCCTTGAAGTGACTGACAGAATTCTGATCGTCACCGATGCTGAAGGCGGGATCAAGAGTGCCATCGAAGCCAGGAAGGATTACATCAAGAACGAAACTCTTGCCGAATCGGTTGAGTTCGGTAAAGTAGAAGATGGAGCAGAAGTAGAGCTGACAGACGAAAAGATAAAAGTGAAAATAAGCAAAAAATAAAATTAGTGGAAAAAACGTTATATCCACTTAATTAAATATTGCGTATAATTGCCGGTGGCGTCTTTTCACGAGCTTTTGCTCACCCGGGAAGGCGCCGAGGGGATGGCCGATACGGGAGAATTGACGATTATCGGGCGGGAGGCTGCCACAAGAACATGTGGAGGATCCGAAGGTGGTTTTCTTCCGGGCGTGTATTGGCATGGAAAATGGAATGAACAAAATAAATATTGAGGAGACAATCTATGGCGAAGACAAAAACAACTGCCCAAGAATCCGAAAAATTGGAAGAAAAGGCTGCAAAGTCTTCAAAATCTGCTAAAGTGAAAGCTCAGGCTGTTGAGGTAAGTGAAGAAAAGCCTCCTAAAAAGAAAAAAAGTACTCCCGCGACCGAACCGGTAGCCGGGGAAGTCATTGTCAATGAACCCTCGAAAGAGCCGGCCGAAAAGAAAGCGGCTCCCAAAAAGAAAAAAAGCGCTCCCGCGGCAGAACCGGCGGTGGCAACCGCGGTTGAACCTCCTGTCATCGAGACTCCGAAAGAGGAAGTGGCTAAGGCTGCTACCCCGAAGAAGAAAAAAGCTGCTCCGGCCGAAAAGGTTGAAGAAGTCCATATAGAGGAAGAAAAGGCCGAACCTGCCAAGACGAAGAAAACGGCGAAGAAAAAGAAAGAAGAGCCTCAGCCGGCCCCGGAAGCAGCCCCCGAGCCCGCACCGGTTTCTGAAGAGCTGCCCGCTGCGGCATCTGAGCCCGCATCGGCCGGCCCGGAACCACCGGCTCCTGAACAGGCTGCACCTGCCGGGGTTGCGGCTGAAACTCCTGCCGCGCAGGCACCGGTTCCGACTCTGCCGTCCGTACGCTACTCCGATGAGGATCTTGCCGAATTTGCCCAGATAATAATAAACGAGAGGGAAGGCGCGCTCGATGAGCTGAGGATGCTGCGCGAGAGGCTTGAAGACCTGAATAGTATCGATTCCGCCGAGGAGAGCATGATCTACTCCATGCACATGGCCGAGCAGGGATCGGAAGCCATCGAAAAGGAGAAAACATACGCGCAGATTCAGAGAATCAACGAGTACATAAAGAAACTTGATGACGCCCTGGCAAGAATCAAGGACAAGACTTACGGCATCTGCCGCGTCTGCAATATTCTGATTGCCAAGGAAAGGCTCAAAGCCGTTCCGATCACGACACTTTCCGCATCCTACAAGATACATCAGAAGTGTCCGGAGGATGGGATAGACAGGATTGAACCTGTCAGATAGCATCATAACGATTATCAGGGGCTGCCGTGTGAGACACGCGCTTTATTTCGCGTGCCGCTCCGGCAGCCTTTAGTTTATGGAAATTATCAAAGGAACAAGATGGACAAGGCGAAAAAAATATATCCATATTTTTTGATTTCTACTGCCCTCATATTTTTGGATCAAATCACCAAACTGCTCGTGAAGGGGTTCGATTTATTTGGAATGCACCACGACGGCATCCCGTACGGATCCGTAATACCGATAATCGGCAGTTTTCTCCAGTTGACGTATATTGATAATGCCGGGATGGCTTTCGGCATCAGTTTTGGTGCCGCTAAGGTCTTCCTGAGCTTGTTTTCGATAGTTGCCTCGGTAGTGCTGGGGTGGTACCTCAACAAGCTCAGGCCATGCCACGGATGGGTGAAATTCGGCGTCTCCCTGATTCTTGCCGGAGCAATGGGCAATCTGATCGACAGGGTGTTCTATGGCGTGATCTGGGGAGATATGCCTCTCTTCTATGGCAAAGTGGTGGACTTTATACAGGTGGACATACCGGACATCAACTTTTTCGGCATAGCCTACACTCATTTTCCCGTGTTCAATGTTGCAGATTCCTGCGTGACTTGCGGCGTGATTCTCCTCCTCCTCGTCCACAGGCATATTCCGGGCTTCAATGAGCTGATGGGAAAGCCGGGCAATTTGGACGAGCCGGGCCAAAATTCTGCAGCTGACGATACTGACGGCATAAAGGGCGGCAAGGATGAGTGACGATATGGATCTTATCCCGGATTATCCTGATCTGGTTGAACATATATTCGAGTTCAGGATACCGCGCGGGCAGAAGCCAGAGCGGCTTGATTCGTTCCTGACGAGAAGCATTCAGAATGGCACGCGCAACAAGGTGCAGGCGGCCATCGCGGAGGGGCTCGTGAAGATCAACGGCCTGCCGACGAAATCGAGCAGAAAAATTCAGCCCGGCGACCATGTTGTCTGCACTATATTGAAACCTCCGCCGATAGAGCTGATACCTCAAAATATTCCGCTCGATATTGTCTATGAAGACGACTACCTGATGGTGGTGAACAAGCCTGCCGGGATGTGCGTGCACCCGGGGCTGGGCAACCGCTCGGGCACTCTTGTCAACGCGGTGCTTTACTATCACGGCAAGCGCGAAGCCATCAAGGTGGAGCTGGATGATGAAGAAGGAGATGAAAGCGAGGGGGAAGTGTTTGCCGGCGATGAAGTGCGGCCGGGCGTCGTGCACAGGATAGACAAGGACACGTCGGGCCTGCTTGTCATGGCAAAGGATCCGGTTGCTCACACCGGACTCGGCAGGCAGTTCGCCGCGCACACGATTGAAAGGGAATATAATGCCATCGTGTGGGGAAAATACGCCGAGGACGAGGGCAGGATCGAGGGAGATATAGGCCGTTCGCCATTCGACAGGAAAAAATTCGCTATTCTCAAGCGCGGCGGGAAGCACGCCATAACGGACTTTTGGGTGCTGGAACGCTTTTCCATTGCCACTCTGCTGAAGCTGAAGCTCCACACGGGCCGGACGCACCAGATCAGGGTGCATTGCTCAACCAACAAGCACCCGCTGCTCGGCGACGAAACATATGGCGGCAAAGTGCTTTATTACGGTGCAGGCATGCCTGAAACGAAGAAGCTCGGCATGAAGCTGCTCGGCATGGCCACGCGCCAGATGCTGCACGCAAGGACGCTCGGCTTCGTGCATCCGATAACGAATGAATTCCTGCGCTTCGATTCGCCTCTCCCTCCGGACATGGAGGAAGTGATCGCCGCGATGCGTGAATTCGATGCTGAGAAATACAGGTAAGGGCCGGGTGGGCCCTTTAGGCAGTGCCGAGGGGCTTTTGTAGGGCCACGGCGGGCCGTGGCCGATAAATCCCGAAGGGCTGGCATGATTGCAGGGATTGCGCCATGATAAATTTTCGACCCCGAAGGGGTCGCATGTTTATAGAAAATCGTGTTTTTAAGACAACATTCGACCCCAACGGGGTCGCACTTATTGTCAGATCATTACTGCTATAAACATATAACCCCTTCGGGGGCAATTCGCGACTTCCTTAGATTTGCTTTTGTGTCATCCAAGCGGGGTTCTTTTCTTTCAGGGCCAATATTGTAGTGCCACGGCGAGCCGTGGCACTACAATGTAGAATAATTTAAAAATATAGAAAAATAGCAGAATAGAGACGGGGAGATATTCTTTTCCATTTATCTCACTGACAATATTTCAGTTGAAATTATAACGTTAGTGCCATTAGAAAACCCGCATTGATAATCACAAACATTTTCAAATAATTTGAATACTTTACTTGGTGCAATTTCGATTGGATCTAAGTCAACAGATAAAGTATGCTTTTTCTTATATAATATTGTCCCTTCGCAATTTTGAATGGTCAATATTAAAGAAATCGATTTTACTTTGTAATTGCTATAGTTTTGAAAAGTCAGACACATTTTTTCAATACAATTATTATTATAATATCCGTTTACATTTGTATAATACCATTGAGTACTGGAATGAATGACTTCCCAAGTCTCAATCTTTCTTGCTTTCTTTTGGGAATATACTGAATCAGAACTAACGAAGAAAAATCCAAGCAGCAGAATAATATATAGATACCTCATTGTCTTATCTCCAATTTTTTTTTGATAAATTTAACTTTAATAGACGCCGTTGCTTCTTCA
>CAZIHB010000164.1:0-5458 GCA_964538535.1 uncultured Hyphomicrobiales bacterium
ATATCGACAAGCTGGAGGCGAAATGAAGAAGACCTGTTTAACGTTGTTCGCCCTTGCCCTGCTTGCAGGTTGCAAGAGTGTTAATCTTCCTCCGGTTGAAGAATCCGAGATGAAAATTAATCAGTACAGCATCGAGCTCCGACGCACTGAAAATGATCTGAGCTCAATGGCCGCCCACGAACCGGGGCTGAGAGACCTGGATGCCAGAATAAACAAGAATTCTGTCAACAGGATATTCAAACTTCTCGCCGGCCAGAGAATCGACGATATCAAAATTCAGCTTCTGCCGAAGCAAAACTTCATGGTTGAGGACAAGAACTATCTCGGAGTCAAATTCACAAATTACCTGAACATCAATAAGGGCAATGTTGATGTCAATCTGAAATCGCTGCAGATTGAGAAAATCGAGAAAAACAAACTATATGCCAGGATTGAGCTCGAGGGCAAAGGCAAGGTGAACGTCAGCGGTAAATACATGGGCGTGGCCAGCACTGTTGAACCGGAAATTTATCTTTATCTGAACGAGCAGGCTGTTTTCGATATTTCCTCCTCGCCCGAGGGGGTTATCCGGATAAATCCTCAGAAAAAAACCCTGATGCTTAAGTCAAAGATTGGCATCAATTTTCTGAAGTGGCAAATTCCCTGGAGCCAGAACATCCCCCTGGAATTGACGGAGCTTCTTTCGCCTGTCGATATTCCGGCTAATTTCAGCACAGACTTTGCTTTGCCGATGCCTTCAGCGGCCGGCGTAAACAAGTTTGATCAAAAGATGTTCACACTTCGGCTGAAATCCCCTAAAGCCACAGCAGACGGCAATTATATCGAATTTAAAACAGACGTGGAATTGAAACAAAAGTAAAAACCAATTATTGAGACGAGGGGACTTATGTTGATCCGCAGGTATGAAACAGAAGATCTTGAGGAATTGCTCGACATTTGGATGAAAGCAAGCTTGGCGGCACATTCTTTCATACCGGTTGATATTCTCAAAAGCACTCAGCAGCTGATAAGGGATAAGTATCTGGGAATTTCCGAATCATGGGTTGTAGTGGAAGATGGCGCAATTGTCGCTTTCATGTCGCTTGTTGATCACTATATCGGCGGACTTTTCGTGCTTCCCGGCAAGCAGGGGCAGGGCTATGGCAGAGCGCTTATCGACAAGGCTAAAAAGGAGAAACACTCCCTGACCCTCGGCGTTTATGAAAAGAATAAGAAGGCATTTGAATTCTATCAGAATTGCGGCTTCGTATGCCAGGACAGAGAATTGCAGGAAGAAACAAACGAGACCGTGCTGAAAATGTCTTTCTCCGAGTAATATGGCATCACCCGGACTCTCCACAGTAACGGCAAAGTATAGAATCAATAAATGGAGCAGGATATGAGCCTCAATACTAAATTTCCACCGAAGTATATCCATGACCACCCGCCGGTAAGCAACCTGAACACGCTTATCGAGGCTTCTCGGACGACAGGGCAGAAAACAGCGGACTACGTTGCCAACATGATGGGATCCTGGAAGTTTATCATACTCCAATCTGCTATTCTGACGGTGTGGATCATTCTAAATATAACGGCCTATATAAACCACTGGGACCCCTACCCGTTCATCCTGATGAATCTGGCTTTATCAATGCAGGCAGCCTACGCCGCTCCGATTATTATGATGAGCCAGAACAGGCAGAGCGAGCGCGACCGCTTGGAAGCGCATCAAGACTACATTATAAATCAGAAGTCCGAATCGGAGGTCAGGGTTATACTTGAGCATCTGGAGGCCCAGAACGAGGCTTTGATAAAAATGCACGAGGAAATTGAACTGCTCAGGGAGCAGTTGAAGGATAAAGGATAATTTTCCGATAATTCGGCTCTCTCAAAGGCATTTCAGCAACATCTTCTTTCTATTATGCTGATCATGCTTTATCATCAGCATTTTACTCCGCCTCGCGATAAAAATAAACGGGACTCCGAATTTTGCCGGAATCCCGCTGAAAATAGGATCAAAATACTCTTGAAGCAGAAATTTTACTTCAGATTGAACAGGTATCCCATGCCAAGTGAAACCTTGGCCGGCTGGGGATTATATTTATCGCCGTACTGATAGTTCTTAGCAACGCCGGTGAGTGCATAGCCACCCTCGATGTTGAGTGTCAGCCTGCCGTTAGCATTTGAATATACCGGTATGACACCGCCAAGCCTGAGCTCCACGACCATTGCCATATCATCAGACTCGATATCGAAATCTTTAGTAGTCGAGTTATTATAAGTGATCTTGCCTGACAAGGGCAGGCCGAAATTGAAACCGACAATGAATCCTGAGATATTCAGGCTGGGGCCGATTGTTAAATAGTGCAGGTATGTTGACCACCTGTTATCCTCGTTCCCGGTCGGCTTAAGGTCGTAAGCATAGGTAGTATAGCCGAGGTCTGCCGAAATGCCGAGTTTACCGTTTTCTGCAAGCGGAATATACGACGTGAGCCCGAAATCAGGAATCCCGTTGAACAAAACCCCGTTTTGAACTCCGTTGGGAGTATTTTTTGCGTTAACACCGGCCTTGGCCATCACATAGGCCCCGATGCCATAAGGGTAGTTCCTGGCGGGCGATAACTCCTCGGCGCGAACTGCACCAAATGTCATGAGCAATGCCATGGCTAAAATCAATGCCTTTTTCATAGTAATTCCTTGTATGTTTGCAACAACTAAAAGTCATACCCCAAAGAGAACCAATACTGCGGCTTCGACCAATTGTAGTACTCATTTCTCCAGGCAATATCCATCTTTACCGGCAGTCCGAGAATATATGATCTGAACCCGATACCCGTGCTCATAAGCAAATTCTGTGCCTGCAATCTGCCCTCGCTGTCTTTTTTGGCTGAAACGAATTTATCATCCCACGCGCCGCCCATATCAAAGAAAAATGATCCCATAACGCCCTGGAACATAATCGGGACAGGTCCGGGCAGCAATGCCTGAAACATCGGGAACCTGAACTCAAGATTAGTCAGGAAGTATTTATTGCCTGCAATTTCAGACAGCCCCCAGCCCCTCATCGGCATTTCAAATTGCATGAATGCGAAATCTTCGGGATTATCGAGTGTGAAACGGCTGTTTGTCTTGTACTGCACATTGATCCAGTTCTCTGTGCCGCCAAGGAAATAATTCTGGGGATTAGGCCCGAAGCTCGCGCCGCATGCTCCCCTCAGAGCAAATCCCATGACGTCCCACAGCTTGATGTAATGACGAAAATCGAGATTAACCGTCACAAAGCCTATTCCACTCTCACTGACCTTGGGCGTACCCTTCAGCTCGACGAAATATCTCGTACCGTCAATCGGGGCAAAATACCCCCACAGGACATCATCATGAACATAACGGGCCTCCGGAACAAAAAGCATTCGTGACACGCTCGGATCGGTGGGCACATCGATATTTTCTTTTGAGAGGTTCATCCAGTTCAATCCGCATTCAAACCGGTTGAACAGGTCAAACGGATATGATCCTGTGATGGATGCCCCGTAGTTTCTGAACCTGTAAAGCAGTCCGTTTGAGCCGTAAACATAGGCAGAAGTATGATAAGCACTGCCGGCCCAATCGATAATTTTCGGCAGATAAAAATATTGCAGATAAATCTGGCTGTTCCGGAGGTCCCTGAGCAAATTGGCCTGCACGAATATCTGATGATCGCCCATGATATCGCTGAAAAGCAGCTGCGTTATGCCCTGGAAGCCGTAATAAGTGCTGAAACCGGGATTGCCAGAAATGAAATCGGGTGAGAATGACACTTTATAATCGTTCTCCACGAAATCCTTCTCCTTGTGCTTCTCGCCTTTCATCGCCGAAATATCCTGCCCGGTGCCTGTCTGCTGCCGCTGCAAAGCATCGGCATTGGGCTCCACGAGTTTTTGGTTTTTAAAATCGATACTGAAATCGCCATATCCGATCAGCACCGAATCGGAATTGCCCGCTATTTTGCTCAAAGAATCCGATTTGGAAATGTTCTGAAGAAAATTGTTCTTATCAATCCCCTTCTGCCTGAATCCGGTTAAGGGCAGGTCGCTCAGATTCACGGATAGTTCGTAGGGGTTCCGGATCATGTAAATGTCGTATCCGCCGTTGACCTGAGTGCAGAATAGCAGCTTCCCGCCGTCTTTCGCCAGTGAAAGCTGCGCGATGCCGCAGATGGAATTCGTTAGCGGCCTCGAGGTGAGCTCTTTCAGATCGAGAATATAAATGTTGCCGATACCGTTCTTATCTGAAACGTAGAATAGTTTATGGTCCGAGTTCACGGCTATCGATGTTTTCACGTTGTCAGGATCATTCGTCAGCCTTTTTATTTCCCTACTTGCAATGTCGATTCTATATAAATCCGATTTGTTGTAATTATAATCCCATATCTTGGCCTGAAGGGATGTTGTCCCTGTTTTCAGATTGTCTCCCCTGTCGGATATGAAATAAATCGATTTTGAATCCGGCGACCATGTGGGGTGAAAATCCGAAAAGACGTCATCAGTCAGATTAGTGGTTTTGCCGGATTTTATTTCATATAGGATGATATCGCTTTTATCTCCGCTCTGCGCGATAAAGGCCAGTGAATTTCCATCAGGCGACCAGGTAACAGATGTAATGGACTTGAAATTAAGATTGATTTTCTTGTAGCTGCCTGACTTCACATCAACTATGAAAATGGCATCCACGCCGCCGGCCTTGGCTGATATTGCAAGCTGCTTTCCTTGCGGATCCCAGCTGATGCCGGGCGTCAGTATGTTCAGTTCTTCGAAATCTTTCTGCCTGAAGCTGCTCACAAGTTTCTCGGGTTGGTCTTTCAGCCCGAGCTTTTTGGTATAAACACCGAAAAGGCCGTCACGGTCTGATATATATGCCATGCTCTCCCCGTTCGGAGCAATCGCGGGCGATGAATTGTAGAAATTATTGTCCTTCTTGTGATCGGTCAGCTGAGTCGAAAATTCCTTAACATCTTTGAAAACCTGCAAGTCCGGCCAATACAATTTCTTTATATCCTTTTCCCACTTTTCGGAGAAATCTTCGAAGCTCATGTGAAAAGCGCTCTGGAAAGCTGTTTCAACATTGCGGAGCACTCTCAGGCGGTTCAGCAGGTCACCTACTCGCTCTTTGCCGTAATTCTCGGCAACATACCAGTAAAAAGTCTGCCCACCCCTGTATGCCAGGTATCCGTCAAGCATCTTCAGAGGCGGCAGCTTCTCGCTTATAGTAAGGTCCCTCATGTACATGTCCGTTTCCGTGTTGAGCCCGCCTATGCTCTCCCACTCGGCCAGGCCCTCATTCATCCACAACGGGAAATTGAACATGTTGCCGGAGGATACGGCAGTCTGGAAAGTGCCGCCATAGAACATATCGTTTATAAATGCGTGAACAAGCTCATGGTGGATCACGTGCCTGAACTGAGAATAATTTCCCTGAAACGGAACAACAACCCTGTTCTTCA
>CAZIHB010000165.1:0-5429 GCA_964538535.1 uncultured Hyphomicrobiales bacterium
TAATCACGATAGAGACGATGGTCACGAAGAATCCTGATATCGCCGGCCTGAACATACCGAATTTCCACAAGGCTGCCAACCAGCTTAACAAGATCACGCGCGAGCTTCAAGAGATAACGATGTCGGTTCGAATGATGCCCCTGGAGGGCCTCTTCAACAAGATGAAGCGGCTTGTGAGGGACGTGGCCCTGAAAATGAACAAGAAAGTCAATTTCGAGGTGTCGGGCCAGGAAACCGAGATGGACAAAAACGTGATTGACGAGATTGCCGATCCGCTGGTTCATATTCTGAGAAACGCGATAGACCATGGCATAGAATCACCCGCGAACAGGCTCGCGGCCGGGAAGGACGAGTTCGGCAACGTGACGCTCCGGGCAAGGTACGAGGGCAACGAGATCCTTATAATCGTGAAGGACGACGGTGCGGGCATCTTCAGGGACGTAATTATAAAGAAGGCCGAAGAGAAAGGTATGCTGACAACTGCCCCGGACAAAATGACGGACAAAGAAGTGTTCAGCCTGATTTTCGAGCCCGGATTCTCCACGGCGAAGAAAGTGACCGACATTTCCGGCAGAGGTGTCGGCATGGATGTGGTAAAGAAAAACCTCGAGAAGCTGCGCGGCACTATCGACATAGATTCAATCCCGGGCGGCGGCTCCACGTTCACGCTGCGGATTCCGCTGACCCTGGCCATAATGGAGGCAATGCTGATACGCGTCGGCGACGCGGTGTTCGCCCTGCCGATTCTTTCCGTGACCGAGTCGTTCAGAACGACGAACAAGTTCATTTCCAAAACTATGGACGGGCTCGAGGTTGTGAAAGTCAGGGAAGAAATCATGCCGATTGTCCGGCTGCACGAGCTTTTCACCAAGAAGCCCGACAACACTGATCTGGAAAAGGGCATATTGATAATAATAGAATCGAGAGAGAAGAAGGTGTGCCTCTTTGCCGACGAGATCATCGGCCAGCAGCAGGCCGTTATCAAGGGCCTCTCGGACTATATCGGAAAAGTGCCGGGCGTGACGGGCTGCATGATACTCGGTGATGGAGGCATCGGTTTGATACTCGACATAGAAAGCCTGATCGATCTATCCGAGAACTCGTTTCAACAAAATTCCTTCAAAAAAATAATCGGGTGATAAAATGGCACAGAACGAAGAAATTATAGATCAGGAAGAAGATTATCTCGATGACGACGACACCATGCGCGACCGTTACCTGACTTTCAGGCTGGGCGAGGAGGAATATGCCGTGGAGATCCAATATGTCACCGAGATAATCGGGATGCAGAAAGTGACCCAGGTGCCGAACGTCAAGGACTACATAAAGGGCATCATAAACCTTCGCGGAATCATTTACCCCGTTGTAGAGGTCAGGAAGAGGTTCATGATGGACATAGTTGACTATGACGAGAGGACCTGCATAATAGTCGTGAAAGTGAACAACACGGGCATCGGCCTTATCGTGGATGAAGTATCCGAGGTGATGGAAATACATGCCGAGAATATATCTCCTGCCCCCCAGACATACAAAGGCTCGCAGAGCAGGTTCATTCAGGGGCTGGGCAAGGCCGGCGACAAGGTGAAGATCGTTCTTGACATTAATAAATTGTTATATGATGAGCTCAAAGCCAAGGAAACGGATATTGATTGATATCAATTAATTCGCTTATTTTTTTGGTTTTTTATAGTTTTGGCGATTACTGAGAAGTTGAATTAATGGTCAGCCGGCGATGGGCGATAAGGATTCAAAAGAAGTTAAAGAAATCAGATCAATGGATTTTATTGATATACGTGAAGATGAATTTGTTGCCATCAGCTCTTTGGTATATAATCACTTCGGAATAAACCTGACAGACGAGAAGCGCACACTTGTCACCGGCCGTCTGCAGAAAATCCTCCGCAGGCTGCATCTGCGCTCTTTCAAAGAATATTATGATTTCGTGGTGGCTGATACATCAGGCGAGGCAATAAGCGAGCTTGTCAATGTGCTATCGACCAACCATACTTTCTTCGGCAGGGAGAAGGATCACTTCGATTTCTTCCAGAAACGCGTGCTGGACGAAGTAGTTGCCCGTGAGAGGCAGGCCGGCAGCAACGAGATAAGGATATGGAGCGCCGGGTGCTCCACGGGCGAGGAACCATACACACTTGCCATGCTCATGATGGAATATTTCGGGCCCCAGTATAAATCCTGGAGCGCGGGAGTGCTGGCCACTGATATTTCAGCTCAGGCACTCGAGAAGGCAAAATCCGGCATATACACCGAGGACAGGCTGACGGCCCTGCCCGACCTTCTGAAGCACAAGTATTTCAGAAAGCTGCCCGACGGAGATTGGGAAGTGAGGGAATTCCTCAGGCAGGAAGTTACTTTCAGAAGATTCAACCTGATGAACGCGCAGTTCCCCTTCAAAAAACCGTTCGACGTGATTTTCTGCCGCAACGTGATGATTTATTTTGATAACCCGACCCGCGAGGCACTCGTGGATCGTTTTTATGATTTTACCAGCCGCAACGGTTATTTATTTATTGGCCACTCCGAAACGTTAAAAAGGGAAACCATGAAGTATAAGTACATAATGCCGGCAGTTTACAAGAAAGTTCTCTGAGAGGTTAGGTTTGAGTTTGCTAAAGAAGCGTATAAAGGTATTGATAATTGATGATTCGGCATTGGTGCGCGACATTCTGACAAAAGGGCTCTCCGCCGATCCCGGGCTTGAAGTGGTAGGTGCAGCGCCCGACGTATTTATCGGCAGGGACATGATAGTCAAGCAAAGGCCCGATGTGATCACCCTCGACATTGAAATGCCCCGCATGGACGGGGTGGAATTCTTGAGAAGGCTGATGCCGCAATATCCCATTCCGGTGGTGGTGGTCAGCTCGCTGACGCAGAAGGGCAAGGATATCACGCTTCAGGCCCTGGACAGCGGCGCGGTCGATTACGTGCCCAAGCCTACATCTGACGTGGCCAGGGGGCTGCAGGACATGATGTTCGAGCTGCGCACCAAGATAAAAATCGCCTCGACGGCGAACGTGTCTCAGTGGAAGAATTTCCGTTTTGAAGAAAATTCGTCTGTGAAAGCCGACCCCAACAGCAGCAGGGCCCTTGCCGAATCCACTGATAAAGTGATAGCCATCGGCGCCTCGACCGGCGGCACTGAAGCAATTCGGAAGGTGATAAGCAACCTGCCCCCGACAACGCCCGGCATCGTTATCGTTCAGCACATGCCGAAAGGATTCACCAGGACATTCGCCGACAGGATGAATGACGTGGCGCTGATGCAGGTGAAAGAAGCCGAGAACGGCGACAGGGTGATGAACGGAAGGGTGCTCATAGCCCCCGGGGACTACCACATGAGGGTGGTAAGGAGCGGCGGTATCTACAAGGTGGAATGTTTCGAGGATGAAAAAGTAAACGGCCACAGGCCTTCGGTGGATGTGCTGATGTACTCTGTGGCGCAGAGCGTGGGAGCAAATGCGTACGGTGTGATCCTGACCGGCATGGGCAGCGACGGTGCGCAGGGGCTGAAAGCAATGAAAGACGCCGGGGCAGCGACCCTCGGCCAGGACGAGAGCTCGTCGGTTGTCTATGGAATGCCGAAGGTGGCCATGGAGATCGGGGCGGTGGATAAACAACTTCCGTTGCACGAGATTGCCCTTGGATTAATTAAGATGATTCAAAGCGACAAGAAGCAGTAATTTTTTTCCGAATATTTATTTTTCAATAAGCCATGAATAGTGCCGGACCAAACAATAAATGGCCGATCAGCATCCTTTTTGTTGAGGATGATGCTCCGTCCAGGCTTTATGCTTCTGCCGTGCTGAAGGGAATAGTAGAGAAAATACATTATGCCGAGGATGGCCGCCAGGGTCTCGAGCTATATGAAAAGCTGATGCCGGACATCGTGATAAGCGATATCGGAATGCCTGTGATGGACGGAATTGATATGTCGCGGGCAATCAAGAGGATAAACCCAAAGGCAACCATAATTCTGACTACCGCGTTTGATAATAAATCCTTGCTGTTCGACGCCATCGAGATCGGCGTAAGCCAGTATATCCTCAAGCCATTGCAGAAGGATAAGCTGATTCAGGCAGTCGAAAGAGTTTCGAGGGTTATCATACTCGAGAAAGAAGTCAGGGAGCAGGTTGATTCCATCCGTATGCTTTCCGGGGCCGTGGAGCACAGCGCGGAGAATATAGTCGTGTTCAATTCCGACGGCAGGCTGTTCTACGCCAACCCGAGATTCTACGAGTCAACGGGATTCATGCCCGATGAATATAAAGACCGCAGGATTGAGGATATTTTCGAAAATTTCAGCCCCGAGGAGACCCGGGAACAACTTCTCGATGCGATGCATAATTCGAAAGAATTTTCGGGAGATATACTTACCAACAAGAAAGACGGAGAAATGCGGTGGTACAACCTGTCCATTTCCCCGATTTTTGATGAGAACGGCCACACCAGCAAGTTCGTTATTATAGCTCATGATATCAACGACTTGATAGAAGTGCAGGAAGAGCTGAAGAAGTCTCAGGATCTGCTCGAGAAAAAAGTAATAGAAAGAACAAAAGAATTGCTCGTCATCAACGAGCAGCTTTTCAACGAGATCGAAGTCAGAAAGCAGACTGAGAAAGAATTAAGGCACGCGAAGGACGTGGCCGAAGAGGCCAACAAGGTGAAGAGCCTTTTCCTTGCAAAGGTAAGCCACGAGCTGAGGACGCCTATGAACGGCATAATCGGGATGACGAGCATCCTTATTGAAAATGCCGCGGAGCCGCGCCTGAAACAATCTCTCGGAGTGGTAAAGCAATCGGCCGACAGCCTGCTTTCGATCATAAACGATCTGCTGGATTATTCCAGGATTGAGACAGGCAAATTCAAGCTGACCATTGAAAAATTTGATATCATGGCGATGATAGAAAATACCCTTGCGATACTTGATAACACGGCATCATCGAAGGGGCTGCAGCTATTGTGCCATATCAGCGGCGACGTGCCGAAATTCGTCATAGGCGACTCCAACAGGCTGCAGCAGGTGCTGATGAACCTGATAGGGAACGGCATCAAGTTCACGCAGCAGGGAAGCGTGGAGCTTGGCGTCAGCGTGGATAATTCGGATGATAAACATATCACTTTGCTCTTCAAAGTGAAGGACACCGGCATAGGCATTCAGAAAAACGTAGGGGCCCAGATATTCAAAAGCTTCAGCCAGGCAGAGCACACGATGACCCGCAAGTACGGCGGCACGGGGCTTGGGCTGCCAATCTCGAAAGAGCTCGTGGAAATGATGGGAGGAAATATATCCTTCGAAAGCATCGAGGGGAAAGGATCGAGTTTCATCTTCACGGTGAAGCTCAGGCTTCCCGACGAGAAACGAGAATCAAAACCGCAGCAGGCGAAGCAGGAAGAGAAAGCACCGGCAGGGC
>CAZIHB010000166.1:0-5425 GCA_964538535.1 uncultured Hyphomicrobiales bacterium
GGCCTCCAGCAGGTAGCCGAAGGCGAAAGCGTTGTCTGCCGCGAAGATCCCGCCCTTGCGTATGAACGGCGTGCTTTTCGTCAAATAATGATAATTTGACTGCTTGTCCGCGTCCACAAACACAAAATCGAAGCTCTCCCCACTGCCGGCCAGTGAGTCCACGTAATCCACCCCGTCGGCAGTCACTACTTCAACAATGTCATCCACATTTGCCTTTTTCATCATTTTCCGTGCAAAATCCGCGTGAAGCGGGTTGTTTTCCACGGTGGTCAGCTTAGCCCCGTCAGGGAGCGCCCTGGCCATTGTGATGGCCGAATACCCGGCAAGCGTGCCGATTTCCAACACTCTTCTGGCTCCGATTATCCTCAGAAACACCTGAAGCAGCCTGCCCTCCATGGGAGAAATGCCAATATCGGGTATTCCGAGTTCTTCCGCTTCCTCCCTGAGGCGCGCGAGAAGTTCATCTTCCGCCGAAAAGTTTGAAACGAGGTACTCAATCAGCTCATCCGTAATCTTTGTTTGTTTAACAGACATCGCTTTTATATATAATTTTGTAAATCAGTTACTATTCGCAATTCCAGGATAAATAAATAATAAACTATCTTCTAACCGCAATAATCATGCCTTTTCCGGGCCGCTTGAAATCATCCGTGCCAAGCGGGAATTTCAGCCGGGAAATCACGGCCTCGTGCCCAGCCTGACGTTAACGTTTATGCCGTGGCTGCGTATCATTGACAGCAATGACGAGAGGTCGGCCATGGTTGAATCAAACTTGACTGCAAAATTTTTATCAAATAGTGCTTTTGTTGCAAATCCGCTGCCGTAGCGCAGCTCACGGGTTATTTCATCAAGGTTGGCAATCAGCTTGTTGGCACTTGCCACTGTCGTGTCGGCTCTGCCCGCGATCTTCCCGGCATCCGTCAGAGTTCTGTCGAGCTTCTCGACTATCGAGGAGAGCCCGGGCTCGTTTTTGCTTATCATGGATTTCAGGCTCCCAGTCATTCCTCTCAGGTCCCTTATGGTTGCCGCTATGTCGGACTTGTTGGCAGAGAGGAAGCTGTTCAGCGCGCCGGTAAGATCGGCCGCGTTGGAGGCCGTGGCCCTTAGGTCAGCTGCCAGCCTGTTGTCAGAGAGTATGCTGTTGGCGGCCCCTGTCAGTGTGTCGAGCCTGGAGACAAGTTTTGTCAGGCTGCCGCTCATCTCTCCGACAAGGGCGACGAGGTCCGAAAGGTCGGCCGGGGTCGTGCCGGAGATCTCATGGCCCTGCTGCCAGTGATCCGGCGATGTGCCCGGATCAATTTCCACCTTCTTGCCGCCCGTGACTTCCAGTATGTATATTTTCGCCGAGACGTCCTTCCTGAAGTCGTTCACGTTGTCAATCGCGGCTTTCACCAGCACGGAACCGTTATCGTTAACAACCTCGCGCACAGTGCCGCGCCTGACGCCGTTTACGACAACCGGGTCGGACTCCTTCAGCCCGGCGGAGCGCGGAAACCGTATCGTCACCTCAGTCCGGCCCGCACCCGCCAGCCAGCCCTTACCGAGAGATATGCCGGCCAATAGTATGGCCATGGCCACGATCGATACCAAACCGACTTTCAGCTCTCTTGACTTGTCCGATTTCATTTATCCCTGCTCCGTCCAAAATAAAAGCCCCTCGGGGGCTTTTATAAAATTACGATTATTCTCAAAATAAATTCTAAAAAGGTATATCGTCATCCCTGCGTACAGGCTCGTTGAAATTGATATTATCGTCCGTGTACTCGGGTGTGGAATCATAATCAAAATCGCCGGACTTGAATTCAAAATCTTTAAGTTCGTCGAATTCGTCCCTTCCCTTTCTGGAATCAAGAAGAAGCATGTTGTCTGCAAGAACTTCAACCACGTGCCGGCGGCTTTGGGTCTTATCCTCGAAGGTCCTTGTCTGGATTCTTCCTTCAATATAGACCCTCGAACCCTTGCGGACAAGCTTGTGGATAACCTCGGCAAGGCCGCGCCATGCCACCACCGTATGCCAGTCGGTATGCTCCTGAATGTTGCCGTCCCTGTCCTTCCAGGTTTCGCTCGTGGCCAGCCTGAAGGACGTGACGGGGATGCGGCTTGGGGTATATTTGAGTTCAGGATCGCGCCCTACATTCCCGATAAGCATTACCTTGTTTAATGTTCTCGACATTTCGCTTCTCCACAACTAATCATATAATATCGCCAATCATCTTCTCATAAAATACAAAATGTGGAATACTTTAAAAAATTAAGATAATAATTTATTTTAACTGATGCCGTATTATTTTTTTTAAAAATGCCCTGCATTGATTGCCGGGGCGTTATTATTGCGCCCGCTGACGCATTGCCCGGAAGCCGTCCGCGGCCGGCGCCAATGCCACAGCATGGCAATAAGTTAACACCCGGGCGCCGGGAAAATAAAAAAAAGGGAGCCACGCCGATTTGATTATCCTGCTCCGGGCAGAATATCATTCGCGCTGCTCCCGGTTATTTTCTAAATCTTTTCAGTCTATCTCTTCAGCTGCGTTACCTCTGCCAGCATCTGGTCCGTGATCGTTATAGTCCGCGATGCCGCCTCAAATGCCCTCTGGGTCGAGATCATATCGGTGAATTGTGTTGTCATGTCAACGTTGGACTGCTCAAGCGATGAGCCTGCCACCTTAGTCGAGGGGAAGACGTCACCGGCTGTACCCTTGATTGCAAGCCCGCTGTTCGGCGAGGCCGAGTAGAAATTGCCGCCCTCCCTGACAAGGCCTTCCTCGTTCGTGAACTTGGCGACCACCACCCTGCCGAGCAACTCTGATTGGCCGTTCGAGAATGATCCGTAAATGCTGCCGTCCTGCGCCACAGAGAGATCCTGCAGCTCGCCCGCTGTGTAGCCGTCCTGATCGAGGAACGACGCGCTGTTAGGCATGGAAAACTGCGTAAGGCCGGATAGCAGGCTTGAAGCATCCGCGAGCTTCACCGTCAGGTCCTTCGGAGTCGTGGCATCGAATGAATTAGTGCCAAGCGCAGAGTTCATGTCGGCTGCCGTGAGTGTCAGGCTCAGAGGCGTGTTCAGCGTGCCGTCGGCATTGAATGTTACCGTCGATGATGATGTGTTGACGGTCTTGCCGTCGATGGCAGCGCTGAGTGAATATTCGTTCGCGTTGGCAGTCTTTGTGAAAGTGAATTCAAGCGAGCGCACCCCGCCCGAGTTGTCATATATGTTAATACTCGTCTTCTTGGAGTCGCCGGTTGCCATAAGGGAATTGAGGTTCCCCTGCAGCGTCGCGTTCTGGCTCTGCCTGGGTGGCGAAACCACGTTCTTTGATATTTTCAGGTTCGACACCTTCGATGAAAGCTGGTTGACCCCGTCCGAATCCTTCACCACCGTGCCGTTGGCATCGGTATCCACGTTATAGCCCTGAAGATATGATCCCGTGGCGGAATCAACGAAATTACCGTCCTTATCCTGGCTGATGGCACCCGCGCGCGAATATAGCTCCCGCCCGTTCGAGTTATAAACGAAGAAGCCGCTGCCCTGCAGCGCCATGTCGAGGGGCCGGCTCGTCGATTCAATCACTCCCTGCGTCATGTCCTGCTGAATCGACCCGAGCTGCACCCCGAGGCCGAACTGAAGCGGGTTGAGCCCGCCCGAGCCTGATGTGCCGGAGGCGTCAGGGCTTTTTCCGTGTGAATAGATCTGGTTGAACTGCTCCTGGAAATTGGCAGTGTTTGATTTATATGCAACTGTGTTTGTATTGGCAAGATTATTGGAAATCACATCAAACCGTTGCTGGTGAGCCCGCAGGGAACTCGCTCCGACTGATAATGAACGGCTTAGGCCCATGATATACCCTCCCTGGTAATAAAATCCTCAATTTCGCGGATCCTTCGGTCGATCCGAATCCGCCCGGGTCCCGGAGCCGCGTCCTGCGGCGCCGTCCAACCCTCGTTGCTTAGTAATTCTGTCTTATACGAAAACCGCCGAATCAATGTTTGTTATGACGTCGTCCTGCATGTTGTCCTTCCCGAACATCGTAACCACCGTGCGATTGGGCACATTTACGATGAACGCCTTGTCGTCCATCAGGAAGAGGCTGTCTGTTGCCCCTTTCTGCTGCGCCTTGCCCAGCCCGTTCTCAAGCCGGAGCATATCGCTGTCGCTCAGGCTGATGTCGCGGCTGATCATACGCGATTGCGCGTGTCCCGAAATTTTGATCCTGCCCAGCTCCCCGGCAAAAATATCGCTGAAGGATGATGCCGATGAACCGGAGCCTGCCTTGGCCGTCGTGCGTTTCAGCTCGTTTATACCGCCGGCGGGGACAAACGGCACACGCACCCCATCTACCTCGGGCATGTTAATTCTCCCGAATCGTGAAACAATCTCCACAATTTATTCCGTTCCGCGTACATAACATGCCGCCTGTCAGTCGCTCGAAATATCGGATATTTTGTTGAGCGGCACTTCCATGCCGTTGACGACAAGCATCGTGCCCTCGGATTTGAATCGGACTGCGTCGATTTTGCCTGTTGTGAACGTGTCGGCAGATATTCCCGTGCCCTTGGCGTCTTTCAGCTCAACCCCGAAAGTATAAGTCCCGCTCGCGAGGCTCGTGCCGTTGTCGTCCTTGCCGTCCCACTTGATCGTGTAGTCGCCGCGGCGCAGCTGGTCAGAGCTGAGCGATACCGTCCGCACGACCGCCCCGGCAGCGTTATAAACCTTGAGCGTGCCGGACTGCACCTGATAGGGCACCGTGAAGCCAAGCGCGGGAGTAGATTCGCCATCGTAGGAAATTGAATTGGTGCTTGCCTTGGCATTCTTTCCGAGCATTCCCGGCAGTGCCGAATTTGCCATCGTTTGCGTCAAGGCCGCGTTCGTGCTGTTCTGCTCTTCAAGCAGGCTGCGAATGTCCGTCAGCGTCTCAAGCTGCGAAAATTGAGCCAGCTGCGAGGCAAATTCCTGATTATCATACGGCTTCAGCGGGTCCTGCGCCTTAAGCTGATAAGTCAGCAGCTTGAGGAACTCATCCTTGCCGAGTGCAGAGCCGGTAGCGGATTTTGCCGCCGTCTCCTTAGAATAACTTGTGCTTGTCACTTGAGAGATTCCCTGAGTCATTTAACAACCTCCATGTTGTTCGGGCTAAATGTATTTTTCAATCAGATTACTCCGAATGCCGGAATAAACAGCCTGAGCGTCCTGCTCTTGTTTATCCGGGAATTCTCCGCTTTTTGCAAAAGAACGCAGAAACTCGCGTCTGGATCTATTATCACTGCCGGCATTTGAGTTTCCTTTTTCAGCCCCGCTTCCCGTGGCCGATTCCCTGCCGTCCTGCCAGCTCATGTTAATACTTCCGGTATCGATGCCCCTGGCCTGCAGCTTTTCCTTCAGCGCGCCCAGCTGGCTTTCAATCTGCATCGCGGCTTCCTTGCTGTCTGC
>CAZIHB010000167.1:0-5424 GCA_964538535.1 uncultured Hyphomicrobiales bacterium
GGAATTTCAGAAGGCCGAGGTCCACATCGTATGTCGAGTTCTTCGGTATTGCGATGTCCGTCACGCTTACGTCCGGCTGAGCCACACCATCAGCACTCCAGTGCACCGTAACGTTGCGAAGAGGTTTCGGTGCGTGATTCATGATTGTAGCGCCGATTTTTTGAGTCGAAACCGGATCAAAGGAATTTGCCGGCACTCTGACCTTCGAGATGCCTGCATCATCGGTTATTGCCGTGCATGTTGTTTCATATGAATCGTTATTGGGCTGCCTGTCATACGACTTCCCGTTTACATCACTCAGCCAAACCTTTAACCGGAACGGCCGGAAATAATACTCGTCTGAAGGGTAGAAAAAGTCAACCTTTTCAAGCACAACTTCAGCTGACTCGCTCTGAGCAAGAAAACCCGACCAATCCACGCTCCCTTGATATTCGTCGTTGACTGACCAATTCAGCTTAGCGCTCTCCACGGGAATATTCACGTTTGAATTTATCGTGCAGGTGACGGGGTATGAACCTTCCCTTATCGGCTGCGCGGGGCCTGTAATTTTCGAAATCGAGGCGTCGGCCGGCGGCGGTAATAAATTAATCGTGTAATCTTCGCACTCACCGTATCCCGAGCCTGAAGGGTTCACGTCGCACGGCCCGGTCACAGTATAATTATAAAATGTGATAAACCGGATCCTTTTGGAGCCGGTGCTCGCGGTGTAGGGCGTTGTAAAATTGCCGCTGATTGATTTCGAAAAGGAGTTCGAGCTGAACACCTTCTCCCCATCGTCAGTAAACACGCCATTATTGTTTAAATCAATGTAGATCGCCATATACATTGTATAAGAGCTGTTATTATTCACATTGCAGACAAAATTCACCTTGCTTCCGATTTCAGCACTCGTGGACATGTAGGTATAATCCGCGTAGCCGCTCCCAACCGAAGTATTGTTCGTTATGCTGCCAAACGTGATTTTGTTGAACCCCCTCGTTCTTCTTGGGAAATTGGGCTGGCAGTAGCTTTGGGCAAAAGCATCAACCACAGCCAGAGAAACAAAAAGAATCATTATTATCGCGAATTGCCGCCTGAGCGCGCGAACAGAATCAAATAAGTAAACCGACCTTATCATATAGTACTTCCCGCTACACAATTGTTAGTGATATCCATATATATAATTTTCCATTTACCTGCCAATATTATTGAATGTAGCGTTACATACTACACTCAATGTCACATATTACGCATATTTCTATTACGAAATATACAATTTTTATCTGATTCGCGCCAAATTCTTTTCAATATTTTTTATCAGTATTTGCTATTGATATTAGCAGGCGATAAATATGTTCTTTTTTTCGATCAGCCGGATTATCGTTTTATGTACATCGATACGATCACAATTATTGCGCACTCCATGCTATTATGCATTATTGCCTTGATACGCCTTGTTTCATAAGAACACGAGCTCCATTGTCCATATATATCATATATTAATTTTATACAAGTTTTTACATTTTCGTATTCATTTTGTCGAATTTTACCCCCTGGAATTATTTTATATTCCGATTTTTCCGTGCGTCATGTTTTTTACTACGCGCTTGAATCCTTTATCGATTTTTTTGTAGTTCTATTGCTTACTCTTTTTATAGTGCTCATCCGAGGCCGGCGGGGCCGGCAAATCGTTTTGGGATAAAAAAAAGCCCCCGGGAATCCCGGGGGCTCACGCTAAATGTCTGTCAGCAGAGAAATTACTATCGTGCCACGACGATCATCTTTGTGGCATTCACGCCCTCGCTCACGAGGTTCAGGTAGTAAACTCCGTTTGCCATGCCAAGCGAATCGGCACTTATGGTAATCCTGTTAATGCCGGTGCTTGTCATGCCGTTGAATAATAATGCTACTTCACGGCCCATGGCATCGCACACGGTCAATTTCACGTTTGCCTGCCTTTCGGAATAGAAGCTGACAACGCTTGCCCCGTTCGATGGATTCGGCGCCACCTGAATCTTGTCGGACGAAGTGCCGTCCGTGATGCCGAGAATGTTGACGGGCCTGACTACTACCGTGATTTCCGGAGTAGTTGTCTCACCGCACTCGTTGGTTATAACGCAAACATATTTGCCGGCATTTTCTACGGTGGCCGCATCAACAACGTAGTCTGCATTGGTAGCGCCATCGATTACTGCCCCGTCCTTCTTCCACTTGTATGAAGCTCCCTCGGGTGTCGTATTCATTGAGCTTATCGTGAGTTTGTCGCCTGTCGTCACAGTGTAGTTCTCAACGAAATTATTATCAACCACCGGCGCCGTCTTAACGGAAAGCTTTGCCTGGCTGCTGAGCCTGACTACCTTGCCGGGAAGTACTGTCACTTCGCACGAGATCACGCCCGACATGTTAGCAGGCACTTCCTGTATAGTAAGCACGTCGGTGTTTGTTCCTGTTATATTTTTGCTCTCTACGAGCTTGTTGCCATTGAACAGCCACTGATAGACAAGCTTCTCGCCTTCGCCCGTCAGGTTGGCCGAGATGTTGTAAGCTGCCGTCTGGCCGACGCAGACTTCAAGATCCTGCGGCTGCGATGTGATCTTTATGCCGCCGGCGGGCAAGAGCTTGCCGGCCTTTGATGTATCTGAACCGCACTGGCCCGTAACGACGCAGTAATAGTAATCATTAACGTCGGTGTTGTCAGTGAAATCGCTGAGCGCCACGTTCTTGATTGTCATGTTCGGCGAGTGCGCTCCCGAGATCCTTGCATCGTTCACCATTTTCGTGCGCTTGCCGCTCTTGAACCTGTACCACTGGTAATCGTGCTGATAGAAAGGCGGCTCGATGCCTCTGGTGTGAGCTTTGATCGAGAATGATGCGATTCCGCCATTCTCCACGAATACTTCACCGGGCTGGCTCACGATGTTCGTGCTGCTTATGATGTAAATGCCGGCTATATCGGTCTTCACTTCCCTCGCGCCGAGGCAGTCATTCACTGTGAGTATGCAATAGTAGGATCCCGCGTCTTCATACTCGGCGGAATCAATCACGAACAATGGATTCTGAGCTGTGGCGTTTTTCTCCGGATCGATGGGAAGGCCATCTTTGTACCATTGGTATGAATTGATCGTGCCGATGCCTGAAACGGGCAGTTCAACGCGCTGCCTGTGGCATTGAATAACGGTCTGGGGCTGCTGGGTGAATATAAAACCGGGGTTCACCGCTATCTGAAGCGTGCCCGATGGCACTCCCGATTCGTCACAAATCGAGCTGCCATATGCCATCACCCTGTAAACGCCGGCATCAGTCAGTTTCAATTTATTTATCCTGAGCTCGGCCGTGTTGGAAGTCGGGTAGTCGTTTATATCAAGGTTGTAGAAAGCTCCGTTGATGAGTTTCTGCCAGCGGTACATCTTCACGGTGCCGCTTGCTGATGCAACAACTCGCAGCTCGTTGTCCACGCAGAAAGTCAAATCAGAAACTTCG
This sequence comes from uncultured Hyphomicrobiales bacterium, assembly GCA_964538535.1. GTDB lineage: Bacteria > Bacteroidota > Ignavibacteria > Kapaibacteriales > UBA2268 > CAZIHB01. The sequence continues at coordinate 3,460 of CAZIHB010000167.1, forward strand.
GAGCCCGACCTGAGGCTGATAACAGGCGTTGTTATGGCCGATGCCATTTTTGCCTTGCAGATGCCCGAGGATAGTTCAGATTCCGAATCCGCGGCATAAGCCACGACCTTGTATTCTCCGTCCATCGGGGCGGGAGCTCCGTCCGAGCCGAGCGTAACAGCCGGCAGGTTCTGGCCCTCGATCTCCTGGAACGCGCTCTCGCCTGAAGCCCTGAAGAACCACTTGTAGCTCGATATTTCACCCGAGAATTCCGCTGAAAGAGTCAGAGTGCCGTTCTGGCAGTATTCAGCCGAGCCCGGAAGGTCAGTGACAATCGAGAGAGGGGAATAAAAGGCCAGCGTCACGCTGCTGCCTGTGCCGGAGAAGTTTGCTGCAAGAGCGGAGGGCGTGCCGGCGAAAGTTGTGCCGGCAAAAAGCATCGTGCCGGCGGCCGCTGCCGCCCACAATCCTTTCTTTACCTTTTTAAAATCTGTAAGAACGTTTTTCATTCTTTCACCTTCAAAATTATATGGATAACACTGAATCTTTTTTTCAAATCAATCCCTTTAAAGCACCTTAAATTTAAGTATTCTGATACTAAATACAAATAATATTTTGGCTTCTCCCCGAAAAATCATTTCGGCACAAACCTTCAGGCTGCATAAATAATTTATTTTCTATTTTCTCTTTCATTCATTCTGCTCGTATGATAATATCTTACGGCTCTTCGGCCCATAAAATAAACTGCCCCGGGCAGTCGTAAGTTCCCCGCCCGGGGCATATTTTTTTTCAACCATTGCCGCGCTTATAGCAGGTATGCCGTCGCTCCGCCATCCACCGTGATGTTCTGCCCGGTGACGTACGATGATGCCCGCATCGCGAGGAAGGCTGCCACGCCTGCAATCTCTTCCGCCTCGCCTATCCTTCTGACGGGGGTTCTGTCCAAAATCCTGGCAAGTGCCTTATCGTTCCCGAGCACAGGTTCAGTCAGTGGAGTGCGGATGTACCACGGCTCGATTGAATTGACACGGATTCCCTCGTGCCCCCATTCCACAGCCAGATAGCGCGTCAGGTGGCTCAGTCCGGCCTTGGCTGCCGCGTAGGGAGCCCCCGTGCTCAGCACCTGCCTCGCGGCTGAAGAGCTTATATTCACAATTGACGGGTACTTCGAATTGATCAGGAGTGGATGGGCGAGCCTGCACATCTCGAAGGCAGCACTCAGGTTCGTTTCCATCAGGAAATCGAATTCTCCTTCCGTGTAGTCCAGAGTGCGCTTGCGTATGTTCGTGCCTGCATTATTCACGAGCACGTCAATCCGCCCCCACATGTCAGAGGCTGCATTTATTACTTTCTCCCTGTCCTCGGCAGCTGTCACGTCCGCGCGCACGCCATATACGATGCCATGCTTAGAGAGCTCGGCTACCGCGGCGGAGAGGTTCGCCTCGTTTCTCGCGCTCACGATCACCTCGGCTCCCAGCTTCAGGTATTCCTCTGCTATTGCCTTGCCGATGCCTTTCGAGCCGCCCGTTATGACGGCCCCGACGCCCTCAAGTCTCCATCTTGTCTTCATTTCAGCTCCGGTTCGGTATTCGGGTTATTTATTTCCTTCAGCGCCGGCGAGCTTCTTCAGCTCTTTATATAAATTCTCTTCATCGCCGGCTGCATAGCCGTTGTGCTCCCACACAATCTCGCCCTTGCCGTTGCAAAGGAAAGTGTGCGGCGGGTTGTTGACGTTCAGGGCGCGCTTCAGGTCGCTGTTTTCATCAAGGTAAACCTCGTATGTCCAGCCCTTGCCTTTCACGAGCGGTGTCACTTTCTTGCTGTTCCTGGAGTCGTCAATAGATACCGATATAATCTTCACTCCGGTCTCTGCCTGCCAATCCTTGTAAATATCATTCAGGTTATTCATTTCCATCAGGCAGGGCTTGCACCACGTGGCCCAGAAGTTGATTATAAAAGGCTTCCCGTCGTTCTTGAAGTCCGAGG
>CAZIHB010000168.1:0-5424 GCA_964538535.1 uncultured Hyphomicrobiales bacterium
TAAAGCCCTGCTTGATAATTTTCTATATTTTTACTTTTTTCTCTTTCATGCCGTTCATTTTTCAGAGACGGACAAGTTTTTCACTAATTTCATTTTTATACAAAAATGATCTGCATTTTAGTAAAGTCAAGCAATTTCTATGCCACTACTATGGCCTTGTTTCTTCAAGGGTTCGCAACTGAGCCTGCCCCCGGAATTATTATTCTCCCTGCGATGTTTCCTCATCTCCCTCGGTCTCGCCCCTGTCCCTCAGCCGGCATAGCTTGTCGAACGAGCACCATTGGCATTCCTTCACTCTCTTGGCCTTTGCCTTGTAATCACCCCGCGCTATTCCATCCACTACCGCTTCAGCCATAGTGACCGAATCGGCCAGGAATTGCTCTATATCTTTGTCCTTCCCCAGCACTGTCCTTCCCGGTTTCTCCATGAAAATTGTACCCTCCAATCCCGGGGCATCATTTTTCATCAGTGCAAATTTGTGCCCATTGCTGACGTCTTCCTTCAGCTCGGGCTTCAGTGCATAATATACTGACCCGTCCGGAATGATCTCTTCATTGTGTTTTTCCTGCATCAGCTTCCTCGCCGCGCATAGATAAAGAGGCATCTGAAATGCTTTGCCTGATTTTATCTCTTCATTGGATTTTGCGCTTTTCAGTCTGGTTTTATAATCTGCAACCAGATAATGAATGCCGTCGCCACCACGATGTATCTCCACGCGGTCAATCTTCCCTCTTAGCTTTAATCTGTCCGATAGCGCGATCGGCTGTGACTGCGAATTACCGGAGGACGTCCTGATGCCGAAAGATAATTCGAACATCGCGGGATGGTATCCCCATCCGTTTTCAACCCTCTCCATCTCGGAATTGAGCCACATTTCCAAAATGCCGTTTCGCCCTTCGAAGCCAAAGAGCTCATCTTTGTCTATTATATAATACGCGTGGTCATGCTCGTATCTTTCAATCAACCTGCCTGCTATCTCCGACAGCTCACTCAGGTAGGCAGCCTTCAGCTCGGGATTGAGCCTCACGAACCTGATGCCGTTTATCTCGTTTGCACTCTTTTTCAGCTTTTCGCTGTAAAATTCGTATAAAATCGCGTGAAGCAGGGTACCCTTCTCAAGCGGGGTAAGCGCCGCATCCTCCGTAATTTTTTCCTCGAACCCGAGCCCTTTCGAGGCGAAATACTTATAAGGGCAGGCCGCGTAGGTCTCCAGTGATGAGATCGAGTAAGCCGAACGCCCTGAGGCCTCCAGCGCCGCCCGCTCCGTTGTGCTCATTTCATTCGTGTCGAGCGTGCAATTCTCCGAGCGGAAGAATCCACCGCCGGCGAGGCATTTCAAATACTCAGCCTCGCCTTCCCTGACTGAACCGGGGCCGGCCATCTCACTCTCTCCCTCTTTCCTCCGTGAATTTCCGAAGGCTGCTTTCCCGGCATGATAAGCTGCTTCAGCGGTTGAAGACACAATGTTCAGCCACGGCAGGCCCGCCGATCCTGACTTTTCCATCTCTTTCCTGATGGCCGGCAGATCGTGAATTTTGCCCTGGCTTTCAAGCTCGGTCACTTTCAGCAGCGAATCAATGAATGGCGAGCGCACAAGCTCGTCGTTACCGTTGAATTTCGGAAAGAATATATAATACTTTGTGTTTCCGTCAATATCACTGTTTGTCAGGAACTGGTAGAATTGCATCCTCTCGCTCTGCAGGTGCCTCCGCTCGCTCAGTGATAATTCTTTCCCGAGGAAGCTCTCCGGCCTGTAAACCATGGGGAACTCCCCGTCAACCGCGCCGCAAAGTATCATGGCCTTGAAATCCAGGCCTCTTGTCTGCTCGATTGATGTAATTGTCACTCCCATGTTTCCTTTTTCTCTCACCTGAAATTTCGCTGCCGTGATGGCAGTTTTGAACCGCTCGGCCAGCTCATCAAGCTTAAACTTCCTGTCGCCGAAACGTTCGGCGAGTATCATGGATAACTCGTCGCTCACTGCCAGGAGTCCGCTGAGAGCACGGGCATATTTTTCAATTTCCTCGAGCAGTTGCCCGTATTCCCTTCGGCTCATGGATACTTTTTTCTCCGAAAGGGACGAGTACATTTCCTGAATAGACTCCATAATCCTGAATCGCCCGCAGAGTCCGTCCCTGATCAGGCTTGCAAATTCGCCCGGAGTATATTCTTTTGCCTTGTCGGGCAGCAGCCGGCTTAGTGCCTTGATGTCCTCGAGTGCGAGCCTGTACTTCTCGAGCTCCCGCCCGCGGGAATAAATCTCCATTTCCTCTGATCCGGGGTCGGCTGCCAGGCTTTTCAACGCGTCCTCTTCCCGCCGGATCACCGATTCCAATCTCTTCACCCAGTAATCTTTCGAGCTTCGCTTCGTGCCGCCGCTTATTTTCAACTTCAAGGCTGTCTCGTAGAGGTTAGTGCCGTCAATCAGGCGCTGATTTCCTTCTCCATCGGTATAATCGAATTTGAGGAACGTGCTGTGCAGCGCCTTGTTGATATCCTCCCTGCCGTAACCCTTCAATATGATGTTCAAAAGGGCGAACACGGCCACTGTCACCGGCGAACGGTCGGTCTTGTGCCGGTCGGTTATGTTCGCGGCGATCCTGTTCAGATAGAATGCCTCCCTGAAAAGAGGTGAATATAGATCCGGCTGCCTGAACGCCACGCAGATCTCATCGGGGCGAAGCCCTTCATGGAAGCAAAGATACTTGATCAGCCTGCATATTGATTCCACCTCGTCATACCTGTCTCCGGCCGCGAATATTTCAATTTTGTCCTCGAATCCCGGATTCCTGATCTCTGTCTCGGGACTGAACAGCCACCGCCTCAGGTAGTCCTTCAGGCTTATTTTATCTATGCTCTTATTCTCGATCAGCTCTTCGAGTTCGGGCGATGGTGTATAACTGAACCCGGCGTCGAAAAGAAGAGACTTCGCCTCCTCAAAATTGCCGAATAGCGGCCCGTTATCCTTGTGATAATCCATGATCACTGCAGTTTCAACTTCAGCATCGGCAAAATTGGATATAAATTTTATCTCGGGCGTTTTGAAGTCGGAGAACCCGTAAAAAAGCAGCCTCTGCCCGGGCTTGAATACACCGTCAAACATATTCCGCCCGGTTTCGAGCATAATTTTATCATATTGCCTGTTCACTGCATTCAACTCCTCGGCCGGATCAAACAGAGTGTCGCCGAGCAGCTTCTGATATTCAACGTAAAGATTGGCAATATCACTGAATTTATTGATATCAACGATTTCAGTGCCGGGATCTTCTGATTGGCCGGTTTCCTCTATCATGCTCTCCGGCGTGATGCCGTCTTCTTTCAGGCCGTAAATGACGGATGCCAGGCGCGCGAGCACTGCCGGGGATAATTTCCTTCCCTCGCTCTTGTAGAAGCTCATTTCGGCCTTCGTGGAGGCTTCCTCGAAAAGCGTCAGCCTGTAAGCGTCGGATATCCTTCTATATGGCTTATCTCCGTTGATGACCTCCTGGCAATAACCGACTATCTTTTGGAGTGTAAAGAATTTCAGCTTCTGAAGTGGCTTCTGCCACTTTTCGAAGTACGCACGTATGGTCTTCTGCTTCAACTTCCTGACAAGCCGCCCCGTTGGGACTATCAAAAATAGTGAATCAAAATCATCCCTCTCGATAGTCTCGCCGATCAGCGTCTCGATGTCCCTATACTGTCCGGAAGGCTTGAAATGCTTATTATAAAAGAGTTCCGCCATTTTTTTTCTTTTGATACTTTAACGCAATGGCACAATTTATGAAATCAGACTAAATAATCCTAAGGCTATTCAATATTACGGGCATCGGCGGGAGCCCAAAATATCCTAATTATTTCTTTGGTGAAACTTGAAGCGTTTACTGTAATAATTTTTCTTTAAATTTGAGGTAGTGTCATTTGAAAATATTTGTAAAATCAATACAGACAACGCGATGAAAAAAACACCGACAAAATGGATCCTGCTCGCAATTATGGTGCTCGCGGCAGGCACTTCTTATTCGTCTGCTCAAACCTGGCAGAAATCAGGCAGCACCTATCCTTACATCAACAGAATAATCATCGACAACAATGACCCCTCCAAGGTCTGGGTTGCCTCGGGCCATATGCCCGTCGATCTTTCACTCGACTTCATCACATTCCCGAATTTCGGCCGGGGGCTCATGATGAGCAAGGATGGCGGCAGCACCTTCCCCGATACTATTCTGAATGATTTCAACGTGTTTGATATCATCAAGTCCTCTCGTGAGCAGGACAAAATGTACGCGGCTGTTCGCAAGCTTAACCGCGGCGGTATAGTGGTCTCCACTGATAACGGTACATCCTGGACCGACGAGTACAGCATGCTTGGCGAGGGGCCGCACCAGTTCCTGCATATCAGGTCTATTATCCTCAATGATAAGGAAAATTTCTTCACCTCGGCAATCAACACGAGCAACGGCTTCATCACAACGTCAGACGGCTTTGTCACAACCGACAACCACAACAACCTGAAAATTCAGGCTCACGATATCGAGTTCTCGCAGGCCAAGCCCGGCCTTGTTTTCCTCGCGGGTGACCACGACTCTCAGGGCAGGGTGCTCAGGTCGTATGATAACGGCCAGACCTGGCTTGAAGATGAGGAGGGACTCACCGGCATGAGGATCCATTGCATCATGCCCCACCCGACTAACCCCGCCATCGTGCTCTGCGGTGCCGATTCTATTGACACGTTCAAAAAAATCTCCATCGGAAAAGGTATCTATATCAGCCTCGACACGGGCAAAACCTGGAAACTTGAAGCTGCAAGGGGCGCCCAGGTTTTTGATATTGCCATGCACCCCTCCGAAAAGCGCTTCCTTGCTGCAGCAGCCGGCACGCAGGGCGTTTTCGTTGCCTCGCAGTTCGGTTTGGGCTGGGCTCAGTATAAGGACGGCCTGCCGGATAATTCTTCGGCAAGAGTTGTCGCCATCCCCAACATTCCCTCCACGAGCGAGGGCATCGTTGTTTTTGCCGGGCTTTTCGGCGACGGGCTTTATAAATCAAGAAATATCACTTCATCAGTCAGCGAACAGAACGCTCCTGTCGAGATCAAGCTTTCTTCGGCCTATCCACAGCCTGCATCAAGCCATCTGAGCATCAACCTTGACATTCCTGCCGACTGCCGTGCTGATGTTTCACTGGTCGATATGCTTGGAAATAGCGTCCTATCCCTCCGGAATGCACAATTCGCGAAGGGCACGAACACTATTTCCTTCGAAGACCTCTCAGTCTGCCCTTCAGGGTCCTATCTTCTGACTGTCTCAACCCCCTCGGCTTCGGCAGTGCAGAGAATAATCATCGCTAAGTAAAATTTTTTCTACGAAAGAAAGCCATGTTTTTTAATTTATCGTTTAAAAACATGGCTTTTTTGCTTACTTAGTATGCCAATAAGTTGTAATTTTA
>CAZIHB010000169.1:0-5414 GCA_964538535.1 uncultured Hyphomicrobiales bacterium
TGACACTTGTGCTAGCGCCTTCATTTGATGATGTCGTGCTTCAGAAATGGATAGCGGGTGACTGGTACGATATGGGGTCCAATCCGCCGACAACCGATATAGAGAAGGGCTGGGCAATAATAAGCACACCCGAGCTCACTTCCACGGGATCATTCGTAGTCGGTATGCCGAGCATGGCAATAATCACATTCAGGGCTAAAGCACTTCTCGAAGGGCCATACATTGCAAATTCATTCGGTATCATGAGAAGTGACCTGTGGGAAAGAAGCCTGATTCCAAAACTGCCCGATAAATCGGCATATCCGCATCTTCTGGATGATCAGACAGATTTATCAAAAGTGAAGATGCTGCCTGATTCCATTGTCGATTGGATTGTTATCGAATTTTATAAGGACCGAGTGAACGAGAAGAAGTTTTTCAAAACGGCTTTTATCAGATATGACGGCCGGATTATCGACATTGACGGCCGTGACGGTATCCGCCTGACGAGGAAGGACGGAATTGATTCGGGCGGCGGTATGTATAACGTCGTGATAAGGCACAGGAACCATCTCGCGATCAGGAGCGAGGCGGCGATTGCCGTAATACCCCAGAACAACGAGGTTACAAACGATTTTACGGATCCCGTGAACGTGTGGGGAGGAACCGCGAATCTGAAACTTGTTGATTATGGTGCCGGAAGGAGAATTTTTGCCATGAAAGGCGGTTTCGCGGCTGACAGCAAGGCCGCGATCGACGAAATGATAAATATGACAAAACTCTTCACGAACCTGAGCGATCAGTACCCATCCTACGACATGGGCGGGGAAACCGGCTATGTACCTTGGGATTATGACCTGGATGGCATAATTACAACGAGAGATTTCAACGTGAGCTGGAATAATAGAAATAAATAACGATAACCGGATTGAAAAAAGTGGTACCCGAAAACGTGAGAAAGCTAAGATTTTGGATGGTGATGCTGATCTTCCTGCTTCCATTAGGATTGTGGGGACAAACCGGTATAGACACACTCGCGTTTCTGAATATCAAAGATATTTATTTAAGAGATTCAAGCACGATGGAATTCGATGTGCTGCTGAAGAGAAACAGCGATCTCTGGAGCAAGCTTGCCAACGGCACTTTCGAGTTCACTTTCGACACGCTTCAATATAATTTCAATTCCGATCGTGTTGAACCAACGGTGCTTGAGACCGGACTGAGGCTTGGCATCGTGCCCGGCGGAGGGCAGCTCCCTCTTGGCGGATATGATATGAAGGCCAAATGCTTTCCTGGCAGGATCGTGCTTTCTTTGATAGGCCCGAACGAATTCAACGAATGCGAAACCGTGCCGAACGATTCGAGCATTATTATCGCCAAGATGCAGATAAAATCGAAGGATGGCTCCGCCCTTCCAAACAAGGTGCTTTGGAAGGAACCCTACAAATACTACCAGGCTCTGGCATATAAGACCGACAGGGATTCAATAGTAGAAGACTATATTAAAATATTCTCTCCGAATGATAACATCGAGATTTCGGATAATAAGAACAACATCGTGTCCTATTCTTCCGAAGGAACGGGCAATGAAGGCACCCGGCTCGATTCATTCTGGCTGACATATCTCGGCAACCGCCGGATGGCTATGAAATGGAAAACAAAGAGCGAGTATTTCAACGCCGGATTCACCGTCAGGCGGGCAGTGAAACTTCAGGATGATCTGCCGGACGAATTACTTGATTTCAGCTATATCGTGGCTACATACAAGCCCGGTGACAGGTTCCTGCCGCAGATGATCGGAAAGGGCAACTCGAGGACGGGCTGGGCCTATGACACACTCTATGACACTGTGCCATACCGCGGCGTTACTTTTTGCTATAAACTATTCTATGACCAGGTTTATCCTCGTGAAGGAAGGATCGTGGATTCGCTTCTGGCAAGGGGGTGCAAGCCGGTCCCGAACGCCGTAATCTCGTTTGCCCAGGCAAATCCAAATCCTTTCAATTATGACACGAAAATCAATTTCACGGTTGACGATGATGTTTATCTTACAATAACGATTTCGGACCTCCTGGGCAGGGAAGTTAAGAGGATAATGGACAAGAAATATGTAAAAATCGGCTCCTACGGCTCGATGTTTTCGAATTACATAGAGGGCACGGATTTAACATATATTCCTCTTCCCAATGCCAAGAATATGCTTTACAATATCATCTTCATTGCCTATCCTATAAATGATCCATCCATAGAAATCTCAAGAGCCGTATATAAAGTAACTTATTTAAGGTAACTTTATGTACGTTAAAGGAATAAAACAAAATTACCGAAGCCTTGCGGCATTTATTTTCATGCTGGCGGGCGTGATTCGGGCAGAAGCCGTGGTGAAGTTCCTTCCCCCTGAGGACTCCCTCTGCATCAAAGGACGAATAAAGTCGTTTCAAATATCAAATGACTCCCGGCTCCCCGTCTCGGTATATTATTCGATTGACAGCGGCAGAACAAAGCATCCGATTATTCTCGATTCTGTGTGCACGGAATTTGACTGGGCCATCCCGGTTATTCGCGAGAAAGATATCAGGCTCTATGCCGAAAGTTCGTCATATCCGGCTCCTTCTCTTATTTGGGCATGCCCGGGTGCCCACGATGCCGAGATCCGTACTTCTGAGCTTTCATCCGACGGCCGCCTGCTGCTGACGCTATCAATTGACGGGATAATAAAAATTTGGGACATAGCATCGAGAGCCGCCATCGATTCAATTTCGCTGCCCACGCGCAGGGAGGCATTCTCGGCTTGTTTCGGGCAGAACGACCAAACCGTTTACGCTTCTTCGGACAGCCTTGTTTTCAAGTGGCAAAGGAATACCAAAACCGTAGAAGAATTTGGAAACGCCCGGTTTTCCGATAACATCCGAAAAGTATGCTTCAACGTTGCAAGATCATATATCGGTGCCTGTTCATACGAAAGCCGCGCGGTGGTCTTCGATACAACGGGGAAGCCGCTTTTTGATATCAGGCCGGATTCTCTCGGCGAGCTTTATTCCTGCAGGTTCAACGATGCCGGCAATGTATTCGCCTTTGGCGGGTATAACGGTATTATTGAGGCACGAAACCTGGAAATCCCGTCAAAAATAACGCGCTACAATATATCATCCGGAAAGGACCCCGGAAAAGTCGTGTGGGATATTGATTACGACCCTGCCGGCGATGCGCTGGCTGCAGGCAGCCAGGACGGTATTGTGCGCATGTGGTCCGCGGATAGTGCAATTCTATTAAAGAGATACAATGCGCACAGCTTCCAGGTCAGGGCCATTAAATTTATTCCTCCGGAAGAAATCATTTCCGGGTCTCTGGATAATACTTTAAAATTTCACTCGATTGCGAGCGGTGGAACACTCCCCGCAGAGATTAACCATGGCGGCCAGATTATCAGCATAGATGCCACCGCAAGTGGCGATACAATCGCGACGGCCGGCCGCGACAGGTCTTTCAAATTATGGAAGAGGAACGGTGCAGATTTATCCGTGGATTCAATTGATATATCTGCCAAGTTCCTTGTCAGGACGTATTTTGAAGGAGCGAAGCTGACGGCGGGCGAGAGAAGGAATATTCCCTTGCTGGCGAGCCATGGCTACCCGAGGGAAATGGTTGCCGGCCTGAGGTTTCGTGCAGCTGCTACTGTTAGTATCCCGTTTCGTCACCTGCAGGTGTTGAATTATAACGTGCCGCCGCGTCTCACAGGCGATTGCATTATTGAATTTGATATTGATAAGGATGAATACAGCGACACTCTTACTGTCTTTAAAACCATTGCACTCTTCAGCCCGTCAGAGTCAGGCTCGCTCATGGTTGAAGTGATGAATTGCGAGAAAGACGGATATTTCACTGCCGAGACAGGCGGAGGGACAATCGAGACAAGGGGAGTATGCCCCGAGCAGGGCAGAGGAAGTGATATACTTGCCGGGCAATATCCCGGTATAAAGTCCGTTGTGGAAACCGGGGGCCGGCTGAAAATAACGTGGGCCGCTTTCGGCATTTCCGAGCATACAATCGAAATAGCTGATAATGGGGGCAGGATACTGCAGGTGCTTAAAGTATGGCCGGCCGTTTGTGGTGAGAATATAAGCGAAATTCAAATCAGCGGCCCGGCAAGCGGCGTTCTTTTGATTAGCATCTCCTCGGGGGACTTTTTCTCAGGAAAAAAAGTATTGAGAATTCGCTGATAAATGTTATTTTTTCTTTTAAAGTATGACTAAAATCGGGGATAAGTGGGACTAAAAGCTCAGATATATTGCCTGGCATTTTTTTTCATAAGTGCACTTACCTTGTCCGCTCAAGCACCAAGCGGAGATTTTATTGAATATAAAATTATGCAGAACAGGGACACCAACAGAGTAGAAAGAATTTACGGAGATCTGTGGTTTGGAATAACGGCCGGGCCGAATCTGAACTTGTATTTCGGAAAATATAAGCTGCCGGAGCATACCGATCCGGCTTTGATTAATGTCCCGACCAACTTGAAGCATTTATATAATTTGGGCGGCGGTGCCGGCCTCTTTGGCGGTTTGGTATTCGAGTACCAGCCGATAAATAAATATTGGGGCGGAGGGCTTGGAGTAAGATTTATAGATTATAATTATTTTTCCTCGAGCACCCCGATTCAAAATGATGCGCTGCACACAAGATTTGAAAATACACTCTCGATAAATTACGTATCCTTGTCGCCATATGCCCGATATAATCTGCCGATAACCGGACTTCACGCGTTCGCCGGTCTTGATGTGGACTTTTGCTCCGATTACAGCTCGAAGCAGAGGAACGTGTTCGTTAATACCGGCACGATCAACTGGGACAGAATTGTAAAGTACAGCAGTTTAAAAACCAGATGGGGCGGGCAATTGGGCATAGGGTGGGACATCTTCGCCGCAGATGTATATGGAAAGGCAAGGGCAAGGATTACGCCCTATTTCTCAATGCACGTGGGGTCCAACATACTCACTGATTTCGGCTCAAGCCTGAACAACGTGGTGTTCAGGCTTGGACTGCAACTTAAGGTGGCACGCGACAGAGTGAAATACGACACCCTGATGTTTGACCCCGATTACGAGACATCGATCAAGTACATAGCCTCGGCACAAAATTCAATTGGCATTCAATTTGCCGGATTCCGCTCCGAGCAGGAGCTGCCGACAGCAGAGATGAGATTTGTTCCTGCTCCGGTCATTAAGAATGAGTTGAAAATACAGCCGGTCATTACCGAAGTTGAAAAGCCAAAACAAAAGCCGGCTGCCGAACAATACGCAGGCAAGCTGAGGCCGAACGCCCAGAAGACTTTTTCCTTTAAAAGCTCCACGACAACGGAACTTGACGGCAAGACTAAACAATATCTTGATGAAGTCGCGGATTTTCTGAAGAATAATTCGGGATTTCAGGTAAGG